>CADBKB010000011.1 GCA_902795095.1 Oscillospiraceae bacterium | reverse complement strand
TCACCAACGGTAAGACCGCCACCACCTTTGCCCCGGATGATCCCTGCAACCGCGGTCAGATCGTGACCTTCCTGTACCGCTTCAAGGAATCCCCCGAGGCAACGGAAGCCGAGAGCCCGTTCACCGACCTCAAGCCCGGCGCCTTCTACGAGAAGGCCGTGGCCTGGGCGGTGGCCGGCAAGGTGACCAACGGCATGACCGCCACCACCTTCGCGCCCGACGGCATCTGTACGAGAGGCCAGGTCGTGACCTTCCTGTTCCGCGCCATGGACGCGGACAAGGAGTAATCACAACTGATCCTCTGAAACCCGAATAAAACCCCGCCGGGGCTGCTTGCGCAGCCCCGGCATTCTTTATGTTCAGGGAATTCCGAAAACATCCATCCCGTAGGGGCCGATGCCCACATCGGCCCGCCTGCTGCCCGCCTCCGTCCCCGCCGTAGGGCGGCCATACCCTTGGCCGCCGCCTCTTACTCCTTGCGCACCCATAGAAGCGGATGCTGTTCGCCGCGTCAGGGTTCTGCCCAGCTGACGCTCAGGTGCGCGGGGATCAGACGGCGGACCAGGGCTTCCGCCTCCGGGGTCCGGGCGGCGCGGACGGTGACGGCGCCGCCGCTGACGGTCAGCGTCGCCTCCACGCCGCACATTTCCAGCGCGTTCTCGATGCGGTCCTTCGAGCACCACACGTCCCCCTGCCCCAGCATGCAGGCCGCGGCCTCCCGCCGCTGGGCCGGCGCGCCGGCGCCATGGGGCGGCAGCATGCGCTCCCATTGCGCCAGGGCCTCCTCGCCGGCGGTCTGGATAAAGGCGTCGCGCAGAGCTTCAGAAACAATCTGGCGCACCGGATCCAGAGCGTCGCCCAGGGCGTCGATCATCGCGCCGGAAACGCTGCGCGCATCCAGATCATAAACCCCCAGCGGCGCCAGCAGCCGGCGCAGATTGTCGCCCGTCATGCGCCCTCCTCCACCGTGAGGGTCCCCAGGGTGTACAGGGTCGAGGCGCTGCCCGGCAGATCCGCCGCCGGCGCGGTGAAGGCGTAATTCTTCACCAGGCCCGTGTTGTAGATGGCGCTTCCCGCCTCCGAGCGGAAGAAGCCATGGCGCAGCATGGGCTTGGCAAAATGCGCTTCGATGGCGGTCCGGGCAGCCGCGACGGCGTCATCTCCCCGCACGCCGTCCACCGGCCAGACCGTCACGCCAACATTCACCGCCGTCAGCGTCGGTGCAAGCACACGCAGCCCGATCCCAAGCTCTGTCCGTTCCGCCAGAGCCTCGCGTGCCGCCAGGAGCTGCCCGTCCTCCGGCAAGCCGTAGTCGCCGGAAAGATACACCGTCACCTGGCCGGTGCCGGCCACAGCCGCGGCGGATGTGACGCCCTCCAGGCTCAGGGCCACGGCCTCATAATAGTCCGTGTTTGCGCCGTTGGGGCACCGGCGGGCAGCGATCTCGATGCGCTGGCGCAGATGCTGATCGGATTCCGCCTCCAGGCCGCCGGTGAAGGGGCGGGAATTGTATACGCAGCTCACATAATTCGGCGCCTCTGTCAAGCCGCAGATGGCGCCCGCCGGCACATTCCCTGCAGGGCCCGCTTCTTCGCAGACGGCGGCGGCTTCGTTCTCCGTCAGTCCGGCGGGGATGCGGCAGTCCTCCAGCAGCCGGTAGCACGGCCCGCCGGGCACGCAGAACCGGCTGCCCGTCGGCACCGTCAGCGCAAAATCCAGCGCCCGGTCGATGCCGATGACCAGCACGCCCCAGGCGGGCTTCGCCGGATCGCGACGCAGGCCGTGGAGCTGGGCGTGCATGTCCAGATACTCCCCCACAGCGCTCTGTGGAAAGCACTGCCGCCGGGACCAGTCGGCATAGGCATACAGGCTTTCGATCTGGGCCGCCGCCGCGTACAGCCGCACCGCCAGCTCGGAGCCCTCGTCCGGCAGGCATCCGCTGCGCTCGGCCATTTGCGCACGCATCTGCTCATAGATTTCCTGGGTCGTTTTCATATGCTTACCTCCACACTTGTGCTGTTCTCGCCCCTTTGGAGCTCCGCCTCCACCACCAGGGCATAGCCCTCCTGCCGCACGCGGACCTCCGTCACGTCCACGGAACAGCCCTCCAGCGCCTCAGCGCAGAACTGCCGCGCCAGCGCCGGACGGTCCGCCGGCCGCTCCAGGCCAAGCCGCCAGAGGCGGCTGCCCAGATCCGGCAGGAAAGGAAAGCTGCCCCGGACGCACTGCAGCCGGAACAGGGCGTCGGCAAACTGCGCCTCCACCCCGCCCAGCTCCACCGGGCCGCCGGGACCCACGCAGTAGTCCCCGCGCTCCATTTTAATCGCCATCACTGCCTCCTAACTCCCTGCCGTTGAGATAGACCCGTCCGATGATATGCACCGTTCCGTCCGCGCAGAGGCGAATGGACGCCGCGCCGGCATGGATGCGCACATCCCCGGGGGCCAGATCCGTCTCAGGCTGCACCGTCCCTGCCACGCAGGCGCCGCCCTCCTCCAGCACCAGCACCTGCTGGCCGGGCTGGGGCAGCCATGTGTATCCCCCGGGCGAGATCACCGGCAGCAGCCGCTGCTCCCTGCCCGCGGTGAGCACGGCGCTTTGGCCGCCGCCGATGCTGACCTTGCCGAAGCCGGCAGCGGCGCTGCCCTGCCTGGCGGCAAATTGTTCAGAAATCCACATAAGCTTCCTCCTTCCTCCGCAGCAGAAGCCGCGTCGTCTCGCTGCGTCCGTCAAACCGGCGGCAGACCTCGGCCACGGCAAACTCTCCCTCCGCCGCCAGCTCCGGCAGCGTCAGCCGGATGGTATCGCAGCACCCGATGGCGGAGGTCCCCGGCAGCATCAGCTCCAGCGTTTCCAGATTCGCCGCCGCGTCCATGATCCGCCGACGGGCGGAGCGCTCGGTGATGTGGGTGAAGGGACCCGAACGGGTCGCGATCCGGCGGCTGCGGATGCCGTAGCTCTCCAGCGCCGGCGACCGGACGATCTGTACCGCGCCGGTGGTCAGATCGTACATCCGCTGCTCGGTGATGACGCCGTAACGGCACAGCCGCCATTTGGCTGCCAGCACATCCTCCTCCCCCAGGCTGTGGACCGCTGCCGAACGGGCGATCAGCAGGGTGCCGTCCGGGGCAAACCGGGGCTGCGGCGCGCCGGTGAGACGGCAGAAGCCCTCGAGCACCGCCCTGCAGGAGCTGCCCGCGCCCACAGATACCATCTGCGCCCGCCAGGGGCCGCCCTCCACCCGGATCCTGTCGATACCGAAGGGGCGAACGTAGCCATCGAGCACGGCGGCCATATCGAGGTTGAAGTATTGCGCCCCCTCCGCCTGGTTGTCCATCAGCCGGGCCGCCAGGCCGCGGCCGCAGAGGGTCGTGGTAAAGGCGTCGGCCCAGAGGGCCTCCGCCTCATCCACCACCCCGCGAAAAACCACGCTGCTTCCCTCATTGGCATAGAACTCCGCGCCGCGCTGCAGCCGCGGAAGCAGATCCCGCCTTGTCGGGAAGCTGATCTCAAAGCTGTCGGCGCTGCGCCCATCGGTGTGGGTCAGCTGCCAGGCAGTAAGCTCCGGCAGAGCGATACTCTCGCCGCCGGGGCTCAACAGCTCGCCTCTCATCCCACCGTCACCTCCTGCCCGACGCGCAGCGCATTGGGATCGGAGATCTCCGGGTTGCGCTCCAGCAGGCTCTGCACGTCCGTTCCGAAGCGCGCGGCTATGGACCAGAGGGTATCCCCCGGCGCCACCGTCCAGCGCTCCCCGGCCACGGCCTTGCGCTCGGCGCCGGAATCATAACCGCGGGTCTCGGTGAACTCGAAGGCATAGGCAACATAGTCGCTGCGCGGCTCCTGGGTCAGCTCCAGCCGGGTGAAATATACGCTGTAGCTGTGCCAGACCGGATGGACCAGGTCCCCCGGCCCGTCACGTAAAAAGGTGCGTGAAAGCCGTTCAAACTGGGCATAAGCGTCAGGCCCGCAGAATTCTCCGGCGCCCCGGAAGATCCGGCAGGTCCTGCCCAGCTCCTGCACCCGATAACGTCCGCCGGGAGCGTCCAGCACGCACACGCGCCGGCGCCACAGCACATGAAAGGTTCTGGGATTGTGGGGCCAGACAAAGTCCTTGTAGCGCATCGCGCTGAGCATAGTCTTCCTCCATTCTTACGTAGCTTCATATCGCCGGGCGTCCCGCTCGAAGGCCCGGGATAAGGTCTCGGCGTCCGCCGCCGCGGCGGCGGTGGCCGGAAGCAGCGCCCAATCGTAGACGTCCTCCTCCGGCGTCCGGCCGATCCGCCCCGCGGGCTCAGCCGCCGCGTCGAGCAGCTCCGTCACGGGAAATCCGCGCCGTCTGCTCTCCTCCGTCCCGGCCGCAGCGCCCCGGGCAGACGGGGCTTCATACACTGCGATGGGCTCCAGGGCCCGGATACAGGCCGCGATCAGCTCCTCGCTGTCAAATTCAAAGGGCAGCTCCATCATGTTTCAGCTCCTCAAATCTCGCTTCGTCAAAGGCCGGATTCTCCGTGGGAAGGGCGCCGCCGCAGCTCCGGCAGCGCCCTTCTCCCACCTGCGCCCGGCAAGCCGGGCACAGAGAGTCCAGGGCCTCCTCCCGGTCCGCCCGAAGCTGGGCCAGGGCAAGCAGGCATTCGTCCCGCCCCGGCGTTCCGTTCCAGGGTGGGATCCCCAGCCGCCTGTCGAGCTTCCAGCGCAGCCGCAGGGCGGCGTTGCCCCGCACCGCGCTGCACAGCGCCGCAAAGTCCTCGGCGCCGGTCACGCTCTCCAGGGTCCCGACGCCGTGGAGATAGTCCGAAAGCAGCCGCTGCATCTCAGCGCGGCAGCTCCGTGCGATGGCCGGCCACGATGCTCACATGCTCAAGCACCATGCCGCCCACCTCGGCGCTTTCGGAGATCTCCTGCCACTGGCAGTCATAGTAGATGATCGAGCGGTCGGGCTTGCAGATCACCAGCGAGAAGCCGTCCAGCGCGGCAAAATCGATGCCGTCGCGGATGGCGTCGTCGGTGGCATACAGACGGGACAGCTCCAGCACATACCGGCTGGCGCCGCGTACCGTTGCCACAGGCTCCTCCTGGCCGAAAGCCTCCACCGCGCGGCTTTTTCGGGTGGTCACGGCGCGGTAACTCTGCACCACGGCCACCCTGACCCCGTCGACCTCCAGATAGATGTCGGCGGAGGTGGGAATTTTTCGGATCATGGCTCCTCCTTACACAAGAATATGGGCATACAGGTGGATGCGCAGCAGCCCCTGGACGATTCGGAAGGAGAAGGACACCTCGCAGCCCGTGGGATCCCCCTGCACAGGCTCCACCGCCAGGCTGTCATAGTCCTCGATGATCTGCCGGCGTACCCGGTCGTCCAGAATGATGGCCGTCTGGGCACGGATGGCGTTGCGGGTAACGGCGGTGTTCTTTCGGCGCAGGAATTTGGCCGTCAGAGCTTCCCGCACCGCGGGGATCACATCGTCCACGATCATCACCGTAGACAGCTCCCGCCAGGTGTCGTCCGCCGTGCCGTCGGCGGTGGTGCAGGTGGTGACAGCCCGAATGATACGCACCTGTCCGCCCACCTGCTCCAGGGGCGTCACGCCCGCCCGGACCAGGGTGTCGATTTCCGTCTCTCCCAGAGCCATGCTCACCGCGTCCAGGCCCCGGAGGGTCGCCCCGCTCAGGGGCAGGGCGGGATCATCCTGGGCGCACACCAGGCCCGCCATGGCAGCGGCGGCCAGGCAGCCGCCGCCGAAGCTGTCCTCTCCGGCCGGGCGTACATCCGCTCCCGTCAGCACCAGCCGGCGGCAGTTGAGCGCCGTCGCCAGATTGCGCAGCTCCGCCAGACTCGGATCCGGCAGGCCCGCAAAAGCAATGCATTCCCCGGCGCCCTCGCCGCACAGCGCTTCGCCCAGGGCCGCGAGGGTTTCCGTGTCGGTGCAGTCGGTGGCAATGACGTCCGCATCGCAGTCGGTCCGAAGCTGCGCAAAGGCGCCGGCATAGCCTGCGGCGTCCGCCGCCGGGGCGAAGCACACCGTGGCCGCACCGTTGGCGAAGGCCAGACTGAGCATCCTTCCCGGGACAGTGTCGGCAGGAAAGACCGCCAGGGCCGCCCGCGCGTTGGTGAAGCGGTACAGCCCGCCGGCGGCGGACAGGGCGGCGATCCCCGCAACCCGGCCCCGTCCGGCGGCTGCTCGGCTGGTGGTGTCGTATTCCACATAGACGCCGGGGCGTTCATGATAGGTGATACTCATGTAAGCGCTCCTTTCAAAATGAAGTGTGTCAGCGTCGGTTCCTCTCCCTGGGCCGCTTCGGCGCAGAGCCAGCACCGGCACTCGGCCTCCAGGCGGGCTGCAAAGCAGTCGCCCGTCGGGTCATACTCCGGCCCGTGGCCGACGAGGCTGAGGATGCTGACCCCCGCCACGCCCGCCTCCAGCACCGCGCAGACCCGGTCAAGGGCCGCCCGGCAGGCTCCGGCGCCCTGGGCCGCAGGGCTCAGCACATCCATCCGGACGGTGGCGCGCAGGCGCATGCCGTAGAGCTCGCGCCCTGCATGGACGCCCAGATAGGCTCCCAGGCCGCCGGGGGCGCTGTCCAGCTTCTCCACCCCCACAGCCACGGCGGCCTGCTTCAGCCGCGGGGAGACGGACGCCGGGCGAGCAGCGGCCGCATGGACGCCGCCCGCGTGCAGGGCATTGACAAAGGCTTCCGTCAGCTCGACCACGGATCCTCCGCCCCCTTTCTCACGCACAGGCCCCAGACATACAGGACCTCGTCCCCCACGCAGATGGGCTCGGCACGCCGCACGATGTAATCCACCCCGCCGCAGCGCAGATACTCCGCCGTCGAGATCTCCTGGTCCGCAGGCCCGAGGTACAGGTACTGTCCCCTGGGGATCTCCCCCAGGGGACCGAAGACCCGCTCCATGTTCTGCCAGCTCCGTGCGGTAACGGGCTGCAGAAAGGCGCGGAAGCTGCGCGTTGAAGCGCCCAGAACCGCACACACGGTGCCGCCGTAATGGCGGATGATGCCCTCAATGATCCCGCGCATGCTCAGACCCTCCGGAATTCGAAGCGGCTGTCGCGCAGATAAGGAGCCATCATCACCTCTGCCTGGGTAGCCAGGCAGTTCGCCGCGCCGGAGCCCCGGCGAACACTGATCTCCCCCGCCGTGAAGGCTTCCACATCGCCGTCGCGCCCGCTGCCGAAGTTGGCCAGGGCCAGCCACGCCGCGGCGCACACATAGCTGTCGTAGCAGTCGGCGGGGGTGACGCCCTCCCGCAGCCGGGCGTACAGGGTGCTGTCCGCCCCGGCGCACAGGCGCTCCAGAACGGAGCGCTGCGCGTCGTCAAGGCTTCCCGCGAACACCTGGGCGGTGGCCACGATGTCCTCCAGCCTGGTCATATCAGATCGTCAGGCAGGCCGAGGCGTTGTCGCAGATCTTGGCAAAGCCCGAGATAGAGCTGATGGCAGCCCGCTCGAGCTGTCGGTCGATGAGCTTGTCGAATTCCACGGCCACATCGCCGGCGCGCACCATTTCCAGGGCGTAGCGCCGGTCGAGGCCCAGGAGCTTGCCGGAGGCCACGGCGTCGGAGCGCACCAGCTGTGCGCCCAGGGGATTCTCCAGACGGCCGGTACCCTGGAAATTCAGGCCGGTCAGGGGATTCTGCAGCTCTTCGAGCTTCAGCAGCGCCAGGAAGCCGGAGGTGGGGGCGATCATGGTGTTCATTTCATAGGGATGGAACTGCGCCCAGAATTCCACCAGCTCATTGTAGGTCAGCGTGCCGGCGGTGCCGCCGATGGGGCTGGTGCCCACCGCATAGACGGCAGCGGCGTTGTTGTTGCCGTCCCCGCTCATCAGCACATCCACCGCGTCGGCCACGTGCTGGGCCTGGATCTGGGCGCCGATCTGGCGCAGCATCACCGAGAACAGATCCAGCTTCTGGAAGCGGATGGCCTCATAGGAGGCCACCAGCATCCGGCCCCGCTTATAGAGCTTGATGAGGTTTTCCTTGGTACGGATCGTAGTTGCGGGGATCTGGGCGCCCTCCCCCACAGACTTGAGGGATTTTTCATCCTCCGTGGGCACGGAGTAGATGGCGCGGTAATCCATGGCGTCGATGACGGTGGTGGTGGCGCACAGGGCGGGCAGGATGTCGTTCTCCTCCATGCCCTGGCGCACACACCGGGCGACGTATTCCGGGAAGAGGACCGCGGACTGGAAGGTGGCGAAGAATTTCTCCACCGCCGAGGATCTGGGCCCCTTGCAGGCGATGCCGAAACGGCTGAGCTGCCGCTGGAAGGCGTCGGTGTGCTCCAGGGCGGTGCCGCGGTAGTTTTCACTGGCGTCGAGGCTCTCGAGCACCTGGGTAAAGGACTTGCCGGCCTCGCAGTACATGCTTTTTTCCAGACGGATGTTGTCAAATGCCATGATGTTCCTCCTTACAGCAGCACGCAGACGGTTCTGGCGCTCGTATCCACGCTGACGACAAGATAGCTGTTGCCGCTCTGGGCGCTCTTGACGCCGCCGGCCCCGTCAGCCGCCAGGGTGTTGTAGCCGACGCCGGGCGCGGTGCCGGAATAGCTCAGGGTCACGAAGCCGCGGTACTGCACCGTGACGAGGGAGCCCCGCACGCCGATGATCACACCGCAGAACGTACCGTTGGAGGCGGTGTTTGCAACGGTGTGGTTGGCCGTGAAGTGGCAGGGATAGCCCGGCGTGACCGCGGCGCCCTTCTTGGCGCTGAGGCACTGGGCGCCGAGGCCCTGCATGGAGATGGAATGGGTTGCCATAGTTGTTCCTCCTTGTCAGATCATGAATTCTTTGCCGAAGCCCATGGGGCGGTCCTTCGGCGCGGGAAGCTGGGTGACGCAGGCATATTTCCGGTCCCACAGGGTGCGCAGCGCCGCGTTGAGGGCCAGGGTCTGGTCCTCATCCAGGGCGCACACCATGGTTTCCAGGATGGACCTGTCCACATCCAGCCCCAGGGACAGGCCCAGCCGGATCCCCTCGGCGCGCACAGACGCCATGTAGCGGCGGGCCAGCTCCTCGTTTCGCCGCCCAGTTTCGTCCTCTCCGAGGCGCTTCATCACCCCCGCCGCCGGCTGGGCCGGCACGGCCACGAAGGAGAACTCATAGGCGTCCAGGGGATCGCACAGCACGCAGAAGCAGGTCCGGTCGCCGTAGCGCTGTCCCTTCCGGTGCTCGCAGCTGCCGTAGTCCGCGCCGCAGACCGAGCAGCGGCGCGCGCCCATGGCGCAGCCGACACTCACCTCCCGATGGATGCCCGCCTCGATGTTGGCGATGATCCGGTCGGTCTTCTCGCCCCGCAGCATGTATGCCCAGGCCCGCAGGATCGTCGCTTCCCCTTCCGGCTCCGTTCGGGCGTCAAAGATGCGGGCCACCTGATCCCGGGCGGACCAGGAGTGGTCGCAGATGCCCGGCTTGCCGATGAACAGAGCCGCCAGCCGGGGCAGGGCTTCGGTATCGAACCGCTCGTTGTCCCGATCGGGCCGGTCGTCGCACAGGCGCACAGAGAAGCAGTAAACCTGGTCCGCTGTCAGCGCCGTCTTGCTCTGGCGGTTGATCAGCTCCAGCTGCTCCGGCGTGGGCATGCCGCCGGCGGCCAGAGTGCATGCTTTGGTCGTTTTCATTCGCTCTCACCTCCCTTCGCGCGGTAGAATGCAGCCTTGGCCTCGTCCAGCAGATCCTGCAGGCTGATCTCATCCCAGACGATCTCCGCCTGTCCGCCGAAGCCCTCCAGGGCCAGCCAGGTGCGGCAGATCCGCTCCAGGGTGGGATTCAGCGTGCGGCGCAGAGCCCAGAGCTCGCTGGTGAGCATATCCGCCTGCTGGCTTGACATGCGCTCCGTGGAGGTCCAGCTCAGACCCAGCAGGAAGGGCGGAAGCCCCGTCCTGGCCACCAGCTGCTCCAGGATCTGCCGCACCGGCGCCTCGGAATCCAGCACCGGCGCGTCGGCGCCGATGGCGCGGATCTGAACGTCGCCCACCGCCACAAAATCCCGTACCGCGCCGTCCACGGTTTCCTGCATGGCCTTGGACCATTGCTCGGCCATCTGCGCGGCCCGTTCGCCGGCGCTGAGCTGATCAAGGCTGTCGGATCCGGGCTTGTATACCACGCTGTATCGCACATTCCCCGCCCGTTCCCAGTTGGAGCCGACGGTGGCATAGATCTTCAGCAGCACGTCCGCCAGAAAGGGCATGCTCCGCAGGATCGATACCCCGTAGGGGTTCTCCGGCTCCGGGTTCAGGGTCGTGAACAGCAGCAGCTCCTGCCGGGGCAGAGGCACGATCTGCCCGGTCCCGTCAGAGGCGCACAGGGTGATATCCAGGGGCCCGGCCCCCTCCTTCACATGGATCTGGGTGACGTCGCCCCAGCATACCGCCCGCAGCCGATCCCCGGCCAGCACCATCTCCCCCACAGCCCGACCGTAGGTCAGCAGGCTGTCGAGATAGGCGTCGAGAAAGCTGTCGATGCCGGTCTGGCCCCGGCCGCAGGGCACTCTGGCCAGGAATTCCTTCAGCCCCGCCTCGGCCTGCCGGTCGGCACAGCGCACGGTGAAGCCTCCAGTCAGCCGCACCAGCTTTAAGATGGCGGCGTCCAGCACCGGTATGGCCTCCCGCATGGCCCGGTAGAGCCGCAGCTCCGGCGTGCCCATGGGCGTGAAGCTCAGCGCGGTCCGGTAGGGGTGCACCGCCGCGTTCCGAAGCTGGGTGCCGACGCCTGCCCCTTCGCGTTTACGTTTTCTCATAGTCCCTCCTTGTGGCCGCCCCGCTCCACGCTGCACGCGGCAAAGGGGGTGCGGTCCTCGCATAATATGGTGGTGACAAAATAGCGCATATCGTCCATGGCATGGTCATGCTCCTTCCTGACCTTGTCCTGTCCCACGGCATTCACATCCCAGACGTATTCCTCCGTCTCCCGCAGGCAGTCCGCGCAGTTGGAGCAGATGACGATTTTCCCTGCCTTGAGCAGGTTGGAGGTCCTGCGGATCCCGGAGAGCACATCGTTGTCCGCCTTACGGACGTTCCAACCCTGCGCCCGCAGAGTCGTGATAAAGCTGGCGGCGGAAGGATCCACCACCACCGTGTCCACCGGCCGTCCGGCGGCGAGCTCCCTGAGCGCCCCGGCATACTCCGCGTCGGTCATCTGGCGCTGGGCCCGGCGCGAATCGAAGTAGAATTCGTCGATCCGGTACCAGACCTCCCCCTTCTTCGCCCACAGGCCGAAGGACGCTGGATTGACCGTGCCGTAGTCGCAGGAGATACACAGCCGCTCATAGGGCCCCGGCGGAGGCGGCGGCGCCTGGCTGGGGTCGAAGAAATCGTAGATCCTGCCCTCGGCGGCAGCCCACTGCCCCAGCACGAACCGCCGGTAAAACACCCCGGAATACAGTCGGTGGTAGCGCTGCCGGATGGCGCTGCTGAGCGAAGGATTGTCCTCCATGGTGAAGTGCAGATACAGCAGCCGCCGGGCCTTTGCCCTGCCGATCCAGTCGGTATAGAACCAGTGCCGCGGCCCCTCGGGGTTGCAGTTGAACCACAGCCGCGAGCCCGTGACAGAGCAGCGGGCGCAGGCCTGCTCCACGAAGCTGCGGGGCATGAGGGCCACCTCGTCCAGCAGGATCCCCGCGAAGGTAATGCCCTGGATCAGTGCGCTGGAGCCCTCATCCCGGCCGCCGAACAGGTAGTATTCGTTGGTGTGGCCTCCGAAGCGCAGCTCCAGCCGATTCTCCGAGCGCTTCTCCCTGGCCCGGAAGCCCATCGCCTCCAGCCGGGGAAGCAGCTCCGCGAGCACATTGCGCCGCACCGAGGCGATGGTCTTGCCGCAGACGCCGAAGCGTCTGCCGTCAAACTGCGCCATAGACCAGAGGAAGAAGCCCAGCCCCATGGACAGGGTTTTCCCGCTGCGCACGGCGCCGTCGCAAATGATCCCCTCAAGGTCCGCAAATCGGCCGCCCGGCATCCACCAGGTGAGCACCAGCTTCTGTTTCGGGGAAAATCCCTTGAATCTCAATCCGTTCCCTCCACATCGTTCAGGCTGTCGCGCATAGCCCGGAAGAAGGCCGCCGCCTCATCCTCGCCGCCGCGTTCCAGCTCCAGCAGGCGCTCGAGCACCCGCATCCGGTCGATGAGACGGATCTCCACCGTGCCCTTGTCGTTGCGGCGGATCTCCTGCAGCAGCGAAAGATCCAGCGCATCGATGGGCGGATGCTCCTCCAGCGCCAGCCGCACGCAGTCGTTGGCCCGGCCGAAGGCCAGCTCCACCATACGGCGCACGGTGTCGTCGGGGGTAAACTGCTTTGCCAGCAGCTCCCGGGTCCGGCGGATCTCCGCCGCAGCGTCCTCGCTGCCCAGGATCCGCATCCCATCGTTCAGGCCGAGCTCCCGCGCCGCGCGCTCCGGATCCATGGTGCGCAGATAGGCCGCCGCGAAGGCGCTCAGCCGAGCCTTGCTCATCGGCTGCATCCCCTCACCCCCTTTCCCGGAAAAATCCCTTCACCCATAGGCAAAAATCCGCCCTTTTTTGCACGGTCCCCGGCAATAAACCGGAAAATATTTTTGGATCCCGCATCCGGGCGCGTGTTTCTTCCCGATCGTCCGGCCGTTTCGCGGCAGACCCTTCGTAAAAGCGCCCGGCGCCGGCATCAAGCCCCTGTCCTTTTTTGTCCGCGTGTGTTATGATAGGAGCAGTATCCCGAGATCTGTACAGGAGAACCCATGATGAAACAGGCATTCCGATTCTTTGCGGGCGTGCTTCCCGCCGCTGCGCTCCTGCTGTCCCTGCTGACCGGCTGCATGTCCGTCAGCGCCCCGGCGCCGCCGGAAGCCGCGCCCCTGCCTCCCATCGACCTGGCCTCCGCCGTCCGTGAGGATCTGCCGCCCATGGGCGAGGTCCGGCGAGCCGGCTCCATGCTCAGCGAGACGGAGCAGCATGTCTATGCCGGCATGGTGCGTGAGCTGGACGCCCTGTCCGAGGAGCTTTCCTTCACCGATGTGGACAGCGATACCGTCTGCCGTGCCTGGGAGGCCATTATGGCGGACTATCCGGAGTTCTTCTGGCTGTCCGGCTCCTACCAGTGGGGCGGCTGGGAAGGCCTTGGCGTCCTTTGGTTCCGCCCGGAGTATCTCACCCCCGTGGATTCCGTCCCGGCGATGCGGCAGCAGGCCGAGGCGGTCTGCGAGGAGCTGCTGGCGGAGAGCGCCGGCATGGACGAATATCACCGCGCCCTGTTTTTTCACGATACCCTGGTGCAGTCCACCGTCTATGACGCGCAGATAGCCGCTGCGGTCCCCGACCGCGGCATCCATTCCCTTTCCAGCACAGCCTTCGGCTGCCTCGTCAATCACAAGGCGGTGTGTACCGGCTACGCCCGGGCCTTCCAGTGGCTGGCTCAGCGCAGCGGCATCGAATGCCTGCGGGCGGAGGGCACGGACCGGAAGGACGGCGTCGGCCACGAATGGAACTGCATCCGCCTGGCGGGAGATTATTACTATGTGGATGTCACCTGGGACGATCCCATATCAGAGGACGGCGATCTGCTGACCCATGAATTCTTCTGCATCACCGCCGACGAGCTGCTGGAGACCCACATCCCGTACGAGGGGCAGGGCCTGCCGGAGTGCACAGCCACCGCTCTGGATTATTACCGCGTGCAGGGGCTCTACTTTGAGCAGTACGACGACGCCGCCGTCGGCGCCAGGATCCGCGAGCTCACCGAAGCGGGGCAGACGGAATTCTCCTTCAAATTCGGCAGTGCGGAGGAATGCGCCCGGGCCGCGGAGGACCTGTTCGATCACCAGGTGTTTTTTGAATACGCCGCCGGCATTGAATCCCTCTCCTACGGCCAATCCGAAACCCAGCGGATCCTGTACTTTCGATTATGACAGAAGGCTGCTGCAAAACCTGCAGCAGCCTTTTTGTATCTGATTCCGGCCGGTCTTCCTCCCGCCGCCCCCGCGCGAGCCCTGTTTTCGTATATTTTCATGGTATTTCTTGCATACTATGCGGTCTTTTGTGAAATCATATAGGGTTTTTCGGCACAATTTCTTGAAGTTTGTACAGGGTGCGAATTGAATCTTTTTTGTTTTTGCCCTATTATTTTGAAGAATGAATTAAGAATGGAGAGTGCGTTATGGACAAGGCCTATCTGGTATTGAGCGACGGCTCCGTGTTTGCCGGCACGCGCATCGGCGCCTCCGGCGACTGCGTGGGCGAACTGGTGTTTGCCACCGGCATGGTTGGATATGTGGAAACGCTCACCGATCCCGGCTACGCCGGACAGATCGTGATGCAGACGTTCCCGATGATTGGTAATTACGGTGTTATGGAAGCGGATTTTGAAGGGGACTGCGCCCTGCGCGGTTATGTGGTGCGCGAATTGTGCGCCGACCCCTCCAATTTCCGCTCTCAGTATGATTTGGACACTTTTTTGAAGAACCGGGGCATTCCGGGCATCTGCGGCCTGGACACCCGCGTGCTCACCACCTACATCCGCGAGCACGGCGTCACCAACGCCGCCATCGTCTCGGAACTCCCGGCGGACCTGGACGCCATCCGCACCTACCGCGTGAGCGGTGAAGCGGAAAAGGTCAGCCGGAAGCAGGCCGAAACCTTCCCCGCCGAGGGCGAGCGGCTGCTCCGTGTGGCTCTGCTGGACTTCGGCGCCCGGCGCTCGCTGATCCGCGCCCTCACGAGCCGCGGCTGCGAGGTCGTGGCCTTGCCCTGCAATACCTCCGCAGACGACATCCTGGCCTGCTGGCCGGACGGCCTGCTGATCTCCGACGGGCCCGGCGATCCCATGGACAACGAGGCCGCGGTGGCCCAGATCGCCCGTCTGATCGGCCTCAAGCCCATCTTCGGCGTCGGCCTGGGGCATCAGCTCCTGGCCCTGGCCCAGGGCGGCCGCACCTATAAGCTGCCCGTCGGCCACCGGGGCGACAACCAGCCGGTGCGCGACCTTGTGACCGGCCGCACCGTCATCACCAGCCAGAACCACGGCTACTGCGTGGACGCCGAGAGCCTGCGCGGCATCGGCACCGAGCGCTGGCGCAACGCCAACGACGGCACCTGTGAGGGCATGGAATACGACGGCTGCTTCTCCGTGCAGTTCACCCCCGAGGCCTGCACCGGCGCCCGCGATACGCAGAAGCTCATGGAACGCTTCATTGACATGATGGGAGGGAACGACTGATGCCGAGAGATCATTCCATTCAAAAGGTCCTTGTGATCGGCTCCGGTCCGATCGTCATCGGCCAGGCCGCCGAGTTTGACTATGCCGGCGCCCAGGCCTGCCGCGTCCTCAAGGCGGAGGGCGTCAACGTGGTGCTGGCCAACTCCAACCCCGCCACCATCATGACCGACAAGCACATGGCCGACGAGATCTATCTCGAGCCCCTGAGCGAGGCCACC
Organism: Oscillospiraceae bacterium; assembly: GCA_902795095.1. The sequence continues at coordinate 4,623 of CADBKB010000011.1, read as the reverse complement.
ATCAAGCGCATCATCGAAAAAGAAAAGCCCGACAGCCTGCTCGCCGGCCTCGGCGGCCAGACGGGCCTGACCATCGCCATGCAGCTCAGCGCCGACGGCTTCCTGCAGAGCCACAACGTGCGCCTGCTGGGCACCCCCGTGGAGGCCATCGACAAGGCCGAGGACCGGGAGCTGTTCCGCAACGCCATGCAGGAGATCGGCCAGCCCTGCGTGCCCTCCGGCATCGCCAACGACGTGGACACCGCGCTTAAGATCGCCGATGAGATCGGCTATCCCGTCATCGTACGCCCCGCCTTTACCCTGGGCGGCACCGGCGGCGGCATCGCCAAGGACGCGACGGAGCTCCATCTGATCGCCCAGATTGGCCTGGACCTCAGTCCCATCACCCAGATCCTCGTGGAAAAGTGCGTGTCCGGGTGGAAGGAAATCGAATTTGAAACCATGCGCGACGCCCTGGGCAACACCATCGCCGTGTGCTCCATGGAAAACGTCGACCCCGTGGGCATCCACACCGGCGACTCCATCGTGGTAGCCCCGGCCCTCAGCCTCTCGCCGAAGGAATACGGCATGCTGCGCAACGCGGCGCTGGACATCGTCTCCGCCATCGGCATCGTGGGCGGCTGCAACGTCCAGTTCGCCCTGGACCCCGAGAGCTTCGAATACGCCGTCATCGAGGTCAACCCCCGCGTGTCCCGTTCCTCCGCCCTGGCCTCCAAGGCCAGCGGCTACCCCATCGCCAAGATCACCACGAAGCTGGCCCTGGGCTACAGCCTCGACGAGATCCGAAACGACATTACCGGCCAGACCTGCGCCTGCTTCGAGCCGACGCTGGACTATGTGGTCGTGAAATTCCCCAAGTGGCCGTTTGACAAGTTCGCCGGCTCCAGCCGCACCCTGGGCACCCAGATGAAGGCCACCGGCGAGGTCATGTCCATCGCCCCCAGCTTTGAAATGGCCCTCATGAAGGCCGTGCGCGGCGCGGAGATCTCCCTGGACACCCTGGAGTGCCCGCCCCTGGACGACGCGCCCATCCTCGAGCGCCTGCACCGGGCCGACGACCGTCGCATCTTCACCGTCTTCGAAGCCCTGAGCCAGGGCGTCAGCGTGGACGAGATCTACGCCATCACCAAGATCGACCGCTGGTTCCTGTATAAGATCCAGGGCCTGGCGAAGTTCCAGCAGCGGCTGCGCTCCGAGCCTCTGACCGATGCGCTCTACCGCGAGGCCAAGCGCCTGGGCTACACCGACAAGGCCATCTCCCGTCTGACGGGCGTTGAAAAGCTGCCGGAGCACCATTTCGTCTACAAGATGGTTGATACCTGCGCCGCCGAGTTCCCCGCCCAGACCCCCTACTTCTACTCCACCTGCGACAACGTCTGCGAGTCCCGGAGCCTGCAGCGCTCCGGCAAGCCCGTGGTGCTGGTGCTGGGCTCCGGCCCCATCCGCATCGGCCAGGGCATCGAGTTCGACTACAGCTCCGTGCACTGCGTGTGGATGCTCCGCTCGCTGGGCTACGACGTGGTCATCATCAACAACAACCCCGAGACCGTCTCCACCGACTATGATACCGCCGACCGCCTCTACTTCGAGCCCCTGAGCCCGGAGGACGTGATGAACATCATCGCCGTCGAGAAGCCCGTGGGCGTCGTGGTGGCCTTCGGCGGCCAGACCGCCATCAAGCTCACCCAGACCCTGGACTCCGCCGGCATCCCCATCCTGGGCACCAGCGCCGAGGGCATCGACCTGGCCGAGGACCGCAGCCGCTTCGACGCGCTGCTGGAGCAGTTCGGCATCGCGCGCCCCAAGGGCATGAGCGTCACCACCCTGGACGAGGCCGTGAAGGCCGCGGAGAGCCTGGGCTATCCCGTGCTGCTGCGCCCGAGCTACGTCATCGGCGGTCAGAACATGACCATCGCCTATGAAGAGGCCGACACGGTGCGCTATATGAATACGATCCTGGCCGGCGGCATCGAGAACCCCGTGCTCATCGACCGGTACATGCCCGGCACCGAGCTGGAGGTGGACGTCATCTCCGACGGCACGGACGTCCTGATCCCCGGTATCATGGAGCACATTGAGCGCGCCGGCGTGCACAGCGGCGACTCCATCGCCGTCTATCCGCCCTATAATCTCACCGACCGCTTCCTGGATATCATCTGCGACAGCTCCCGCAAGCTTGCCCTGGCCCTGGGCACCAAGGGCCTGGTGAACATTCAGTACCTCATCTTCCGCAATCAGCTCTACGTCATTGAGGTCAACCCCCGCGCCTCGCGCACCGTGCCCTACATCAGCAAGGTCACGGGCGTGCCCATGGTGGACCTGGCCTCCCAGGTCATGCTGGGCAAGTCCCTCAAGAGCCTGGGCTACGGCACGGGCCTCTACCCCACTCCGCCCTACTACGCGGTCAAGGTGCCCGTCTTCTCCTTCCAGAAGCTCACCGACGCCAACGCGGTGCTCGGCCCCGAGATGAAGTCCACCGGCGAAGTGCTGGGCATGGGCAAGACCATGGCCGAGGCCCTGTTCAAGGGTCTGACCGCCGCCGGCACCGCCGTGCCTCTGAGCCTGGGCGGCGACAAGCCCGGCATCTTCCTGAGCGTGGAGGAGCGCGACTACCAGGAGATCCTCTCCCTGGCGCAGAAGTTCTCCGACCTGGGCATGGCGCTCTACGCCACTCCCGGCACCGCTGAGGAGATCGCCCTCATGGGCATCGACGTCACCGCGGTCCCGCCGGTCTCGAAGAGCGATGAGCTCTTCAAGCTGATGGAGGAGCGCAGGATCAGCTACCTGGTCTACACCGGCGCCCTGCACGACGGCACCCTGGCCGACTACCAGGCCATCCACACCCGCGCCATGCAGCTGGGCATCCCCTGCCTGTCCTCTCTGGACACCGCCGGGGCCCTGGCCCAGATCATCGCCAGCCGCTTCTCCGAGGCCAACACGGAGCTGGTGGACATCAACCACATGCGCCGCCGCAGAGGCCTGCTGCGCTTTGCCAAGATGGAGAGCTCCGGCAACGACTATATCTTCATCGAGAACTTTGACGACACCCTGCCCTGCCCCGAATCCCTGTGCGTCACCCTCTGCGCCGAGCACTACGGCATCGGCGCCAGCGGCATCGTGCTGATTGAGGACTCCGACATTGCCGACGCGAAGATGCGCTCGTTCAACCGCGACGGCTCCGAGGGCAAGCAGGCGGGCAACAACCTGCGCTGCGTAGCCAAGTACCTGTACGACAAGGGCATCGTCCGCCGCGAGCAGATGCGCATCGAGACCGCCAGCGGCGTGCAGCGCGTCGAGGTCTTCCCGCGCGACGGCAAGGTCAGCTCCGTCAGCGTGGAGATGGGCGTTCCCACCTTCGTGCCCGCCGAGATCCCGGCGAAATTCGACACTCCCAAGGCCGTCAAGGTCACCGTCCCCGTGGACGGCGTGGATTACGAGGCCACCTGCCTGTCCATCGGCAACCCCCACTGCGTCGTCTTCACCGACAAGCCCGACGCCATTGACCTGGAGAACCTGGGCCCGAAGTTCGAACACCATCCCCTCTTCCCCGAGCGGATCAACACCGAGTTCGTCCGGGTGGTCAACCGCACCACCATCCGCGTGCGGGTCTGGGAGCGCGGCAACGGCGCCACCCTGGCCTGCGGCACCGGCGCCTGCGCGGCAGCCGTCGCGGCTGTGGAAAACGGCCTGTGTGACGGCAACACGGACATCCTCGTGAAGATGCCCGGCGGCGACCTGATCGTCGGGGTCAGCGACACGGGCGTCACCCTCACCGGCGACTGCGTGATGGTCTTCGAAGGCAAGCTGGAATATTGATCAATTAGACCGAGCGCTCCGGGAAACCCCGGAGCGCTTGTTTTCTCTCCTTGCATCCGATCCAAAATGATGCTATCTTATTCACAAGAGGCCACGATGGAGAAACGTTCCCCGTGTTACAGTCTTTATGAATTGGAGATTTTATATGCTTAACTTAAAGAAACTGCTGTGCATTCTGATGTGTTTTTCCTTATCAATCATCTTGCTGAATATGGCAATTGATGCGGAAGAATTGATGACGCTTGAAGATTTGGATGTTAAAATCATTGATACGCCTGTAATCCGCAGCGATTTATACTTTGCCGACGTCCGAGACGATGGCTGGTTCGCTCTGGGGACATGGAATACCACCGTCCGCGATCCCAACTGTATTCGGGAAAAGTTTTTCGATATTTATAATGCAGAGGGCGAGTTTCAAAAAACGGTGCGGCTTGTCTCTCAAAAGCCCACATATTTTGAGCTGACAGAAAATGCGTTAAACATCTACATTTATCCCACAGAGATCATCTATGATTTGACCAGCGGAGAGCTGCAAATTTGCCAATCCAATCTCTCCGAAGAAGAAATACGGCAGCTCAACACGAAAAAGCGGTTTCCTGTCGGAGAATGGACATACATGTTCAAGGGGATTACCCGGCCATATTCTGCTTTTTACCGGACAAACGGAAACCAAACCCAGCTTTTAGTTAAGACGGAAGGAAACGCCCCCACCGGAACGCAGGCTCTTATTATAAGCGGTATTGCTGCAGCAGCATCGCTTATCGCATTATCCTTTGTTGTCGTTTTCCTTACACCATACCTCACCGT
>CADBKB010000010.1 GCA_902795095.1 Oscillospiraceae bacterium | reverse complement strand
GACCCGTACGGGACTCGAACCCATGTTACCGCCGTGAAAGGGCGGTGTCTTAACCACTTGACCAACGGGCCTGGTAGCGGCAATCTGACTCGAACAGATGACACTCCGGGTATGAACCGAATGCTCTACCAACTGAGCTATGCCGCCATGTGTTTTAACAGCAAGAGTAATTATAACGGTCCAGGGGCTTTTTGTCAATGCTTTTTTTCGGATTCCGGCAAAAATAGTGGCCGCAGACAGGTCAGTTGATTTGCGTTGACAAAGAAACAGAATCGTGATAAAGTCAAAAAAGATTAGACAGTACACATATTTTCAAAGGATGGAAAGGAGCAGGAAGATGAAAAAAGCATATGATTTTCTGAAAGCATGCGGCGTGTTTTATCTGGCGACCGCAGAGGGCGATCAGCCGCATGTGCGTCCTTTCGGCGCCGTGGCGACGTTCGAGGATAAGCTGTATCTGATCACCGGCAACGGCAAGCAGGTGTTCAGGCAGCTCATGGAGGACCCGAAGCTGGAGATTTCCGGTATGGCCGGGGGAGAATGGATCCGCCTGTGTGCCGAGGCGGTCCGCGATGAGCGGCGGGAAGCCAAAGCCGCCATGCTGGAGCAGAATCCCGATCTGCGCGCCATGTACAGTGAGGATGACGGCGTGATGGAGGTTTTCTACCTCAGGAACGCACAGGCGTCGATCTGCTCGTTCACCGCGCAGCCGGTGTGCTGGAGCTTCTGAAAAAAATGCCGCCCTGCCTCAGCGCAGGGCGGCTTTTTCAATACTTTTCCGCGAGCTTGTACAGCGGGCGCACAAGCACAAGACAGAGGATGAAATTGGACGTTCCGTGGATCAGATCGTAGGGAATGCCGGCAACCCAAAAGGCGAAGGCAGCCTTGACGCCGCTCAGGACCATAGTCACCAGGGAGCACATGGCGCCGAAGAGGTAGCCGTGCATGGCGCCGGTGATGGCCAGCAGAAGCCAGGACCGATGCTTCCGCTGGGGCAGCACCGCCAGCACCAGGATGGCCCATATGTAAGTATAGGGGACCCACCAGATGCTGAAGCCGAAAAACAGCCCCTCGAGCATGATGTATACAAAGACCATGTACAGCGCCTTATAGCCGAAACGCAGGGTCGCCACGATCAGCAGGACCGCGCCGAGATGGACGTTTGGGATGTTCTGCAGGGCGAATTTTGCGCCGAACATCAGGCAGGAGAGCAGGCTCAGAGCGATCAGATCCCGCAGCGACCGATCATTCATAAACGGTGACGCTGAATGCGTAGACGTCCTTGTCCTCGATGGGCTGCTGGTCCACGCCGTAGGAGGCCATCTCACCGTTCACGGTATAGAGCCAGTACTCGTTTTTGCCCGGGTCAGCGTACTCTCCGTCCACCGTGTCGATGAACAGGCCGTAGTCGCTTTCCGTGCCGGATACGAGCTTCTCCTGCTCCAGAGCCGGCCGCAGGAACTCCTCGTCGGTCTTGAGTTCGAAGGTGTTGGTGGTGCCGTCGAGATGGGTGACCTCCACGGTGATGGTTTTCTTGCCGGCGATCCCATTGGGCCCGAAGATAAACCACGCAGCGACCATGGCCGCGATCACAAGGATGGCGATCAGCGCGATCAGCAGGGTTTTACGGTTGTTTTTCATTTGCATCTTCCTTTCATCTCGCCATGCGAAGAAAGGAAGCAAATGCCGCCGTCACACGGCAAATGGCTGAGGACCGCAGCTCCTTCGCAAGGCATTTCTGACCGGGTATTCTGACTTGGTTTCATCGCGCAGCGGCCTTCCCGGCATTCGCCAGTGGCATTTTCGCTGCGCTCCGCCTTACAGCGACGGCTTCGTGGGGGATTTGCACCCCGCTTCCCCGACCATCAGAAATCGTGGTATTGTGACAGATCCATAGTAGCAAACACAGGCGCGGGTGTCAATAAAAACCCGCGCCTGCTTTGTTTCATTTTTTCGTTTTGTACAGGAGAATGGGGCACAGCAGCAGCCCCACGCCTACGCCGGAGGCCACGTCCAGGATGCCGTGCTGCTTGATAAACACCGTGGAGATGGAAACCAGAACAGCCAGGACGATCAGAGCGGCCTTGACCCAGCCGCTGCGGACCGAGCGTGACCGGCACAGCGCCATGGCGGCGCCGAAGGAGCCGATGACATGCAGGCTGGGCAGGACGTTGGTGTTGGTATCCACCCGGTAGATAAAAGCCAGAATGACGGTGGACAGATCGTGGACCTGCAGATCCGTCGGGCGAAGATCCTGCCCGTTGGGATAGCCCAGATAGACGACCGCGCTGACGAGGTAGGCGACGGCCAGATAGATCATATAGCGGCGGAACATCCTGCCGTCGGTCAGCAGCAGCCAGAAGCCGCCGAATACCAAAAGGGGAAACCACAGAAGGTAGAAATACACGAAGCCCGGCAGCAACGGGATGAGGCTGTCAAATGCGGTCTGCGTGGGATGATACCCGGATACGATCAGCTGCTCCGGCAGGAAATAGCAGGCAAAGATCGGCAGTAACAGCAGGGAATACCAAAAATGAGGATTTTCACGCAGCCATTCGGCAACAAACGCTCGAAAACTACGTTTTTTCATATGAGACTTCCTTTCCTATCCATCATCGATCCATGGCATTATAACACCGGCGAACAGAAAAAGCAAGGACAGTATGGACCGCGTTTTGACTTGCGTTGATGCCGGGATCTATGTATAATGAGTGTAGAATCAGAACAAGAAGGCGAACAGCACAGCGGAGGGATTGCCATGGCAGCTTCAAAGGTATATTTTACGGATTTTCACACCACATTCTCGGAAAACCAATTGCAGAAGCTCTCCCGTCTGATCCTTACGGCGGGCATTGATCAGATCGACTTCAGCGGAAAATATGTCGCCGTCAAGATGCATTTCGGCGAACCGGGCAACCTGGCCTATCTGCGGCCGAACTATGCCCGGGTACTCATCGATATCATCAAGGATCTGGGCGGCAAGCCCTTCCTGGTGGACTGCAACACACTGTACATCGGCGGACGGAAAAACGGCCTGGACCATCTGGAGGCGGCGTATCAGAACGGGTTCAATCCCTATAATACGGGCTGCCATGTGATCATCGGCGACGGCATCAAGGGCACGGACGATGTGGAGGTGCCTGTGGACGGGGAGTACGTCAACCGCGCCAAGATCGGCAAGGCGGTCATGGATGCGGATATCATTATCTCGCTGTCCCATTTCAAGCTCCACGAGGAGGCGGGCATCGGCGGCGCCTTAAAAAACATCGGCATGGGCTGCGGCTCCCGGGCCGGCAAAATGGAAATGCACCACGGCGGCAAGCCCCAGGTGCGGCAAAAGCGATGCATCGGGTGCCATCAGTGCGAGCACATCTGCGCCCACAGCGCGCCGCAGTTTGAAAACCATAAAGCGCACATCGATCTGGAGCGCTGTGTCGGCTGCGGCCGGTGCATCAGCGTTTGTCCGGTGAACGCGATCCAGCCCATCCAGAAGGAATCCAACAATGTGCTGAACTATAAGATCGCGGAATATACCAAGGCAGTGGTGCAGGGCAGGCCCCATTTCCACGTGACCCTGGTCAAGGACGTGTCTCCCTACTGCGACTGCCACAGCGAGAACGACGTGCCCATCATCCCGGATGTGGGTATGTTCGCTTCCTTCGATCCCGTTGCCCTGGACATGGCCTGCGCCGAGGCCCTGAACGCCCAGAAGGCGGAGAAGAACAGTCTGCTCGGCATGGCGCCGGAGCAGCTGGAGGACCATGTAAAGACCGTGCATCCGACAACCAACTGGCGCTCCATGCTGGAGCACGGTGAAAAGATCGGCCTCGGCACCATGGACTATGAGCTGATCCGAATCTGATCTTGACCGCTCCGTTCATGGTCATGGACGGGAGACACAAACAAATACCAAAGAAAGCGGACGGCTCTGTGTTTAAGACTGACACAAAACCGTCCGCTTTATAAATTATTTTATCTGCTCCTGTGGACCTGCGAAGCAACGGAATCGTCGTCATCCTCGGGCGTTGACATCAGGGTCTCGTGGAAGATGACGCGCTTCTTATCCTTCTGGGCTTCGATCATGGTGGAAAGCAGCTCGCGTACCTCGCGGGGATGCTTGATGTTCTTGATGCTGAATTCGCGCTGGGAGGCGTCGGAGCTGCAGCAGTGGATGGTGCCCACGCCGTCGATTCGCTGGCGCAGCGTCTGACGCAGCGTGATGTCCATGATGCGATGCAGCCAGATCTCGTCCTCGACCTTGGTGAAGACGCCGCTGCGGATGAACAGCCGCTCCTCATCCAGGATATACTTGGTGAAGGACAGGGGCAGACCGAAAACCGTGCGCTTTTTATCGCTCCATACTTCTTTCATAACGGGGTCTCCTTCCGCAGCTTTTTTCTTATTATAGCATCCTTTGTGCCGTTTGCAAGGCCTTTTTCCGCGCCGGATTTGACAAAGGCCCCCTGCAGCGCGTATACTGGTCAAAACGGCGAAAGGAGGTGCGCGCGTGAAATATCCCTGCCTTGTCATGGATCACGACGATACCGTGGTCAACAGCACTGCCACAATCCACTATCCCTGCTTCGTGGAATATTTGAAGATCTATCGACCGGGTATGACGATTTCTCTGGAGGATTACTGGCTGAAGAATTTTTCCCCCGGCTTCGTTCCCATGTGCCGGGAAGACTTCGGCCTGGACGACCGGGAGCTGGAGCTGGAGCTGGAATTCTGGCGCGAATACGTGCGCAGCCACATTCCCGCCGCCTATCCCGGCATCCGGGAGGTGCTTTGGAACCACGTGGAACGGGGCGGGACGGTGTGCGTGGTGTCCCATTCCCTCAGCGAGCACATCCGCAGGGACTGGCGGGAAAACGGTCTGCCGGAGCCGACGCTGGTTTATGGCTGGGACGATCCGCCGGAGCATCGCAAGCCCAATCCCTACCCGCTGACGGATATCATGGCCCGACTGGGCTTTCGGTCCGACGCGCTTCTGATGGTGGATGATCTCAAGCCCGGCTATGACATGGCCAGGGCTGCCGGAGTGGATTTCCTGGCTGCGGGCTGGTCCAATGATCTGGCCCCCATCGAACGGTTCATGCGGACGAACTGCAGGCACTACGCGCCCACGGTCGAATCGCTGGCAAAGCTTCTGGAAAAACAGTAACGGCAGACGGGCAAGCGCCGTCTGCCGAGCTTTTTGCGTTTGCCCGGCGTCGCACCGGCGAAATCGCCGATATCCGGCCGGATTGGCTCGGCAGCGCCGCTCCTGCGGGAAAAGAAGGGGGGACCGGAGACCCCAAATTAGACATTTGGGAGAGATATTGAAAAAATGTCAAAATCAGTGTTGACTTACCATATGAAATCTGTTAATCTAATATACAATATTAGATGAGTTTTACCGGGAGGTAAGCATATGAAGAATTATCAGATCATTTCCGATACCGGCTGCGACATCGCGCCGGAGCTGATGAAGCAATGGGATGTGCTGTGCGCGGATATGACCTTCCGTTTCGACGGGGAAGACCGGGAATATACCGAGGCCGATATGTCCAACAGCGTTTTTTATCAAAAGATGCGCGACGGCGGCGTCGCCAAGACGGCAGCGGTCTCCATGGAGAAGTTCCGCAAGACCTTTGTGCCTGTGCTGCAGGCAGGGAAGGACATCCTGTACATCGGATTTGCCACGGCGCTGAGCAATTCCTGCCAGACCGCGAAGCTGGTGGCGAAGGACCTGCTGGAGGAGTTCCCGGATCGAAAGATCGTCTGCATCGACAGCCGCTGCGCCTCGGCGGGGCAGGGTCTTCTCGTATATTATGCCGTGCAGCAGCGCGACGCCGGCCTGGATCTGGAGTCCCTGGCGGATTACGTCCGCAAGACCCTGCCGGCGCTGTGCCACTGGTTCACTGTGGACAGCCTGGTATATCTCAAGCGGGGCGGCAGAGTGAGCGCGGCCAGCGCTCTGGCGGGCACCCTGCTGCAGATCAAGCCGGTGCTCCATGTGGACGACGAGGGCCGACTCATCCCCGTCAAGAAGATCCGCGGCAGAAAGCAGTCCATTGCCGCCATGGCGGATCGCTTTGTACAGTCAGCCCTGGATCCCAAGGGCGTGTACTTCATCTCCAACGGCGACTGTCCCGACGACGCTCGTCTGCTGGAGTCGATGATCGTTGAGCGCACCGGACGGCACTGCGAGCTCATCACCAACATCGGTCCTGTGATCGGCGCCCATTCCGGCCCCGGCACGCTGGCGCTGTTCTTCCTGGGGAGCGAGCGGTAATGGCACGCGGGGACAGCCCGGCAAAGCGTGCGCAAAACCTTCTGGCCTATGTGATTCGCGTGATCTCGATCCCGCCGGTCATGGTCAGTCTGCTGGTGCTCGTGTTGGCACTGTTTTCCGACGGCTTCTTCAGCTCAAGGCTTGATATTGCCGCGATGCTTGTGTGTCTGGCGCTGATCCCTCTGGCGGCTTATCCGCTGTCCTGGGTCATCCCGGCGGTTCGCGCCAAGGGCAGGGAGGGCCAGCGGAATCTGGCCTTTGTTCTGACGCTGGTCGGCTATGTGCTCGGCTGGCTGTATGCCAAGCTCTGCAGCGGCAACCGTCACCAGATCTTTGTGTATACCATCTATCTTCTGTCGGTTCTGCTGCTTCTGCTGTGGAACAAGGTCTTTCATCTTCGCGCCAGCGGGCACGCCTGCAGCGTCACGGGCCCCACGGCGCTGGCGGGCTACTACCTCGGCACGGCGGGGATCATCATCGGCGCCGCCTGTTATCTTGCCATCTTCTGGGCGTCGGTGACCGCGAAGCGCCACAAATGGGACGAGTTTCTCGGCGGCAGCGTGCTTTGCATCTTCGCCTGCGGCCTGGCCTGGCTTATGTGCAATTTTTTCAGAATCATATGAGCGAAACGGACGCGGCGTCGGCCCGCGTCCGTTTGTTTATTGACAAACACCGAGCCATCCGGTATAATCGGTACAGAAAGGGTGATTCTATGCAGACCAAGGTTGCTGTTATCAGCATTGTCGTGTCCGAGGCAGAGAAGGTGGAGCAGATCAACCGCCTGCTGCATGACAGCGCTGAGTATATTATCGGCCGTATGGGTATCCCGTACCCTGAAAAGGGCGTGAACCTCATCTCCGTGGCCATCGACGCGCCGGAGGACGGGATCTGCGCTCTGACCCGGGCGCTCGAAGAGCTGGAGGGCGTCAATGCCCAGGCCATTTTTGCCAAGATCTGACATCATATCCAATCTATTCAGCATCCCCTGACGCCGAAACCATGTTGAGGCGAAAGCTGCGGTGCGCGGTTTTTATGCGTTTTTAGCCGTGCTCCCGGGGGAGTGCGGCTTTTTTACACGAAAGGGGACAGCGACATGCGAAGACGCGACGGCGCTCTGCCGCCTTCCTGGGCGATCGTTCTGGCGGTTCTGCCGCTGGCGGCGGCGCTCCTTGCCCTGTGCATCGGGCGCATCCGCATCCCCCCGGGGGATGTGCTCCGGAGCCTGATCGCCCGGCTCACCGGCGGCGCGGGGATGGAGGAAATGACAGAAAAGACCCTGTGGCAGCTGCGGATGCCCCGCATCTGCCTGGCAGCCCTGGCAGGCGCTGGCCTGTCTGTGGCGGGCTGCGCGTTTCAGAGCCTTTTCGCGAATCCTCTGGCCACGCCGGACACCCTGGGCGTTGCCAGCGGAGCCAGCTTCGGCGCGGCCCTCGGTATCCTGCTGGGATTCAGAATGATCGGCATTCAGTTCACGTCCCTGGCCATGGGCGCCGCTGCGGTGACGCTGACCTGGCTGTGCGGCCGGGGCAGGGGACGGGGCTTGAGTACCGTGGTGCTCTCGGGCATTATGATCGGCTCGCTGTTCTCGGCGCTGGTGTCCCTGGTCAAGTTCGCCGCCGATACCGAGTCCCAGCTTCCGGCCATTACCTACTGGCTCATGGGCGGTCTGGATAAGGCAAATTACCGCACCCTGGCCTATGGAGCGCCTCCCATAGCGGCAGCGATCCTCATCCTCTGGCTGCTGCGCTGGCGGATGAATCTGCTGCCCCTGTCGGATGATGAGGCAAGATCGGCCGGCGTGCGCATCGGCGCGCTGCGGGCGGTGACGGTGGTTTGCGCCACCGTTATGACCGCTTCCGTCGTCTCCATGTGCGGCCAGGTGGGCTGGGTGGGGCTTTTGATCCCCCATATGTGCCGGATGAAGTTCGGCAGCGATCACCGGGCGCTGGTGCCTGCCTGTGTGGGTCTGGGCGCTGCGTTTATGATCTGCGTGGACACGGCGGCCCGGTCGCTGAGTGCTGCGGAGATCCCTGTTTCCATACTGACAGCCATCATCGGCGCGCCGTTTTTCATCGTGCTGATGCGAAGAAGCGGGGGGTGGCGGCTATGATCCTGCGGGTTGAGCACGGCTCATTTGCCTATCCCAAGGGCCCGGAGGTCCTGCGGGATGTGGAGCTGGAGCTTCATGAGGGGGAGATCCTTTCCGTCCTGGGGCCCAACGGCGCGGGAAAAACCACGCTGCTGCGCTGCATGACCGGCATGCTCCGCTGGGGCGCAGGGCGGTGCCTCCTTGACGGGGAGGATATCCGCGAGATCCCGCCCCGCAGGCTCTGGCGCAAAATGGCATACGTGCCTCAGGCGCGGTCGGCCACCCCGGCCTACACCGTGTTCCAGACGGTGCTTCTGGGCCGCAGCAGCCGGATCGGCAGCTTTGCCGCACCGAAGAAAGAGGACTATCTGGCGGCAGAGCAGGCGCTGGAGAAGCTGGGCATTTCCGCCCTGGCGGACAAGCGCTGCACGGCCCTGTCCGGCGGCGAGCTTCAGATGGTGCTCATCGCCCGGGCCATGGCCTCCGAGCCGGAGATCCTCATATTTGACGAGCCGGAATCCAATCTGGATTTCAAAAATCAGCTGATTGTTCTCGATACCATGACGGGCCTGGCCCAGAACGGCATGGCCTGCATCTTCAACACCCACTATCCCGCCCATGCCCTGCAGCGCTCCCATAAGGCGCTGCTGCTCAAAAAGGGAGGCGAGAGCGTGTTTGGATGCAGCCCGGACATTGTGACGGAGGGCCAGATCCGCAGCGCCTTCGGCGTGAATGCGGTGGTGAGCGCCATCGAGACCGGCAGCGCGGAGCTGCCGAATGTGGTGCCGCTGAGCATCTCCGATGATGCCGGCGCCCCGGAGCGCGCCGACCGGCAGACCCTGGCCTCCACCACGGTGATCCTGGCCGATAACCGGGCCTCCGACCGGATCAACGCTCTGCTGCACGAATACAGGGGCCTGCTGATTGGGCGTATGGGCATGCCAGACCGCCGCAGCGGGGCCTATATCATCCACATCAATCTATACGGTTCTCAATCTGAAATACGCGCGCTGACCCACCGGCTGGGCCTGCTGCCCGGCATCAGCGTAAAAACCACCTTTGCCAGGGAAACCCCCGGCGGAAAGGAACCCGAATCATGATCAAAATTGCAGTCTACGGAAAGGGTGGCATCGGAAAATCCACCACCGTTTCCAATGTTTCGGCGGCTCTGGCGGACATGGGCCTGCGGGTGATGCAGATCGGCTGCGACCCCAAGGCGGACTCCACGGTGAGCCTGCACGGCAGGGAGCGGATCCCCACGGTGCTGGAGCTGGTGCGGGAGAAGAAAAACGGCATCACGCTGGAGGAGATGACCACCCCGGGCTACGGCGGCGTCATCTGCGTGGAGGCGGGCGGTCCCCAGCCCGGTCTCGGCTGCGCCGGCCGCGGCATCATCGCCGCCCTGGAGAAGCTGGCGGAGAAGGGCGCCTATGAAGTCTACCAGCCGGATGTGGTGATCTATGACGTGCTGGGCGACGTGGTTTGCGGAGGATTCTCCATGCCCATGCGCGCCGGCTATGCCGATAAGATCTTTGTCATCACCTCCGGCGAGAACATGGCGATCCACGCCGCGGCGAACATCGCCATGGCGGTGGAGAGCTTCAAGGGCCGGGGCTATGCCCAGCTCGGCGGCGTCATACTGAACCGCAGAAACGTGAAGAATGAAGAACAGAAGGTGCAGGAGCTGGCGGAGGACATCGGCAGCAGCGTGATCGCCTCCCTCAGCCGCAGCGAGACCGTCCAGCAGGCGGAGGAGCTGGGGAAAACTGTCATCGAGGCCTTCCCCGACAGCGCCATGGCGGGCGAGTACCGGGCCCTGGCGCGGACACTGCTGGAGGTCTGCGGGGTGCCGCTATGCTGAGGCGCATCAGCGATGGGCCGGATATGACCGGCGCATGCGTGCGCATCGCGGAAGCGGGCTTTCCGGCGCCCTTTGCCTCCGGACTGGAATATTCCTCCCCCGCCAGGGGTACCTGGAACATCGTCCATACCGGCATGCTCATCCCCGAAGCCCACGAGATTTTCGTGTGCGCCGCGGGCTGCCTGCGGGGTGTGGTGCTCACCGCGGCGGAGATGAACGCCATGGACCGGTTCTCCACCGTGGCGGTGCGGGAGCACAATCTCCTGGACGGCGACATGGAAGAGCTGGTCATCGAGGGCGTGACGGATATCCTCCATAAGCTCCCCAAGCTCCCGCCGGCGGTGCTGGTCTACACCAGCTGCGTGCATCATTTTACCGGCTGCGACCTGGACTATATCTACGCGGAGCTCCGCGCCAGGTTCCCGGAGGTGGATTTCACCGACTGCTACATGAACCCCATCATGCGAAAAAGCGGCCTGACCCCGGATCAGCTCATGCGCGCCCGGCTTTATGACCTGCTCAAGCCCCGGCAGATCGATCCCAAGGCCGTGGCCATCATCGGAAACGATCTGCCCACCCGCGAGGACAGCGATCTGATGCGGTTTCTGCGCAGCCGCGGCTTGCGGGTGCATGAAATCACCTCCTGCGAAACCTACACGCAGTATCAGCGCATGGCCGAGAGCGCGTATTATATCTCCTATTATCCTGCCGCGGCGGCGGGGGGAGACATTCTGGAAAAGCGCCTGGGGGGAAAGCACATCTACGTGCCCTTCAGCTTTGACTATGACGAGATCGAGGCCGGCTTCCTTGCTCTGGTTGACGCCCTCGGCGTCGAGGCGCCGGATTTCACAGGGAAGCGCGAGCAGTGCCGGAAAGCTCTGGCCGACGCCCTGGCGCTGATCGGCGATACCCCCATCGCCATCGACTATACCTACAGCCCCCGCCCCCTGGGCCTGGCGAAGCTGCTGCTGGAGGCGGGCTTCCGGGTGGAGCGGGTGTATCTGGACAGCGTTTCCGGGGAGGAGCGGCCCGCCTTTGAGGCGCTGCAGAAGCATTATCCGGATCTGACCCTCTATCCTACGGTTCATGCCAAGATGCGCTTCCACAGCCCCAAGGCCGGAACGGGTTTTCTGGCCATCGGCCAGAAGGCCGCCCATTTCACCAATACAAACAACTTTGTCAATGTGGTCGAGGGCGGCGGAATGTTCGGCTATGAGGCCATCCTGGACACGCTGGAGCTGATGAAGGACGCCTATCTCCACGAAAAAGACATGCGCTCGCTGGTGCAGATCAAGGGATTGGGGTGTGAATGCTGCCTATGAAACAGACTGCCAGAATCATTTCAACTTACTCCGCCGATGTATTCGGCGTGTGCTCGGCCTTGTTCGAGCTGGGCGGCATGACGGTGATGCACGACGCCTCCGGCTGCAACTCCACCTATTCCACCCACGACGAGCCCCGGTGGTACGATGTGGACTCCATGGTCTACATCTCCGCCCTCAGCGAGCTCGAGGCGGTCATGGGCGATGATGAGAAGCTCATCGGCGACATCTGCGACGCCGCCCGGGACTTAAAGCCGCGGTTTATCGCCATCGCCGGAACTCCCATCCCCACCATGATCGGCTTTGACTTTGCCGCGGTGGCCGCCCTCATCGAGGAGCGCACCGGCATTCCCGCCTTCGGATTCCCCACCACGGGGATGAACACCTATATCCACGGCGCGTCCATGGCCCTGCGGGGCATTGCGGAGCGGTTCGTTGTACCGGCGCGAAAGCAGCCGGACGCGGTCAACGTACTGGGTCTGACTCCGCTGGACTTCTCCGTCAACGGCGCTGACCGTTCGATCTGCGCTTTCCTGGAGGCCGAAGGGTTTTCGGTCAATTCCCGCTGGGCCATGGGAGCGGATCTGGATGAGCTGTCCCGGGCCGCAGCGGCCTCGGTGAATCTTGTGGTCTCCGCGGCCGGGCTTGGCGCGGCGGAGCTGATGAGCACACGCTTCGGCATTCCCTATGTGGTTGGGCAGCCCATCGGAGCGCGGCAGGCAAGGCTGCTTGCTGAATCACTGCGGCAGGCGCAGCGGACGCAGAAGCATCAGCTTCTGCACTCCGGCAGCGGCGGCGAAATAGCAGTCATCGGAGAGGGGATCTCATCCCTCGCCCTGGCCAATGCCATTTTTCTGGAGACGGGAAAGCCCACCCGCGTTCTGTGCGCCACGGAGTGCCCCGCCGGGATCCTGCGCCCGTGCGACGCCCTGACCCCCGACGAGGATGATATCATCCCCGCTCTGGCAGGAATGAAAACCGTGATCGCCGACCCCATGTACCGGCCCATCTGCCCGCCGGAGGCCAGATTCGTTTCCCTTCCCACGGGGGCCTTCTCCGGGAGGATCTATCGCAAAAGCATCCCCGATCTCATCGCGGATCCAAATTCCATTTTGAAAGAGGTAATGTAACATGAATGCAGCCGCTAAAAGAATCGTTTGCCTGGTCCTGGCTCTGTCGCTGACGCTGTGCATGTGCGCCTGCGGCAAGAAAAGCGAGCAGGCTCCGTCCGACGAGCCGAGCAAGGAAACCCATGTCGTCGTGGACCACCGCGATATCGAGGTCGCCGTGCCCAAGGAAGTCAACCGCATTGTGGTGTGCGATATCCTGCCGCTGCCCAGCGTGCTGACGGTGTTCTTCGATTCCGCCAGTAAGATCGTCGGCATGTCCCAGCCCAGCCTCACCGCCGCACAGAACGGCCTGCTGGGGGAGCTATATCCTGAGATTCTGAACGTTCAGACCGGCTTTATCGACGGTACCAACGTCAACATCGAGGAACTCATGAAGCTCCAGCCCGACGTGGTATTTTACAGCGCCAGCAGCGCAGAGCTGGGCGATAAGCTCCTCAGCGCCGGCTTTGCCGCCGTGGCGATCTCTGTGAACAAATGGAACTATAACTGCGTGGAAACCCTGGACCACTGGATCGAGCTGCTGGGCGAGATCTTCCCCGGCAACGACAAGGCAAAGCTCGTGAAGCAGTATTCCGCCGACGCCATCGATCTGGTGGAGTCGCGGCTGGAGACGGTGCCGGAATCGGAGCGTCCCCGGGCCTTCTTCCTGTTTAAGTACGATGAGAGCACCCTCATGACCTCCGGCGGCCAGTTCTTCGGCCAATGGTGGGCCGACGCCATCGGCGCTGTGAACGTGGGCGAGGAGCTGCAGACGGACAACTCTGTCACCGTCAATATGGAGCAGGTATACGCCTGGAATCCCGATCTGATCTTCGTGACCAACTTCACCACTGCCACCCCCGAGGATGTGATGAACAACACCGTCGGCGGATACGACTGGAGCCCCGTGGAGGCAGTGAAGAACGGCCGCGTATACAAGATGCCGCTGGGCATGTACCGCAGCTATACTCCCGGCGTGGATACCCCCGTGACCCTGCTGTGGATGGCCAAAACCGCCTATCCCGAGCTGTTTGAGGATGTGGAGATCGTGCAGGCCGCGAAGAATTACTATAAGGACGTGTTCGGCGTGGAGCTGAGCGACGAGCAGGCTTCGTCGATCTTTGCCCCCAGCGTGGCTGGCGGCTCCGGCTTCTCCTACCAATAAGGAGCATCCATGGGACTGAATGATACGCCCTCCGGCGATCGGGTACACATCGGCTTCTTCGGACGCCGCAACGCCGGAAAATCCAGCGTGGTCAACGCTGTCACAGGCCAGGAGCTGGCCGTGGTATCCGACGTCAAGGGTACCACCACCGACCCGGTGCGCAAGGCCATGGAGCTGCTGCCCCTGGGTCCGGTCATGATCATCGACACCCCGGGCTTCGACGATGAAGGCGTGCTGGGCGAAATGCGTGTACGCAAGACGAAGCAGGTGCTCAACAAGACGGATATCGCCATCCTGGTGGTGGACGCCGGGGAGGGCATGGGCGAGGTCGACCGCCAGATGATCGATCTGTTCCGGGAAAAGCAGATCCCATATCTGACCGTGTTCAACAAGACGGATCTTCTGCCGCAGACGCCTGCGGCGGGGGAGCAGGAAATCTATGTCAGCGCGAAAACGAAGCAGGGCATTCAGGAGCTCAAGGAGCGCATGGCCCGGCT
Organism: Oscillospiraceae bacterium; assembly: GCA_902795095.1. The sequence continues at coordinate 5,743 of CADBKB010000010.1, read as the reverse complement.
GCGGCCCACGGAGCAGGACAGTCGCCTGGTGGGCGATCTGCTTGCCCCCGGCACGCTGGCTGTCCTGGTGGTACCCATCGACAAGGCAGCGCCCAAGGGCAGGCTGATCCTGCCGCAGCAGCAGACCATCCGGGATCTGCTCGATTGCGGATGCGCCGCTCTGACAGTACGCGACAGCGAGCTGGCCCAGGTGCTGGCCATGCCCGGGATCAGGCCCGGCGTGGTGATCACCGACAGCCAGGTGTTCGGCGCGGTGTCTGAACTGGTGCCGGAGACGATCCCGCTGACCTCCTTTTCCATTCTCATGGCCAGGCACAAGGGCCTGCTGGAGGACGCAGTGGCCGGCGTCAGCGCCGTGAAAAACCTCAAAGACGGAGACACCGTGCTCATCGCCGAGGGCTGCACCCATCACCGCCAGTGCGGCGACATCGGCACGGTGAAGATCCCCGGCTGGCTGCGGACGTATACGGGAAAGGACCTGCATATCGCCACCTGCAGCGGCACGGAGTTCCCAGAGGATCTGTCGCCCTATGCCATGGTGGTGCACTGCGGCGGCTGCATGCTCAATGAGCGGGAAGTGCGATACCGCACAAAATGCGCCGTGGACCAGGGGGTACCCATCACGAATTTCGGCACGCTGATCGCCCATCTGCATGGGATCCTGTACCGAAGCCTCAGCCTGTTCCCGGAGCTTCAGAAGCTTGTGCAATAGAATCATATTTCGGACCTCTTCGGAGGTCCGAAGTTTTTTTCGGAAAAACACTTGACAATTATATCGGCATGTGATATAGTGTAGTTACGATATAACGGTAGGCGATATAACGGCTGCCGAAGGAGGGGTTCGATGAACAACGAATACGCGCTGACGGAATCCACGTTCTATATTCTCCTGTCGCTTCTGCATCCCCGGCACGGCTACGGCATCATGCAGTCCACCCTGGAGATGTCCTCCGGGCGGGTGCGTCTGGCGCCGGGTACGCTCTACGGCGCCCTGAGCACCCTGTGCGACAAGGGATGGATCGTACAGCTGCCGATCCCCGACGGCAGCCGTAAAAAAGTATATGGCCTGACGGAGCGGGGGATCCAGGTATTGTGCTGCGAAATCGAGCGGCTGCGGGAATTGCTGAGAAATGCGGATCAGATGATGGAGGAACTGAACCATGAATGAGAGAAAAACGGTTTACAAATGGTTTTTTGTATGGGACTTTGAAAAGGAGGAGCAGTGGCTCAATGAAATGGCCCTGGCCGGCTGGACGCTGGATTCTGTGGGCTGGTGCCGATATACCTTCCGCGCGTGCGAGCCGGGGGAATATACCGTCCGGCTGGAAATGCACGGCTATGATCCCCAATATGTGGATTTCATGTCCGAGTCCGGCGCGGAGTATGTCGGGCGGGTGCTCCAGTGGCTCTATTTCCGCAAAAAGGCCGCCGACGGTCCCTTTGATATCTTCTCGGATATCGATTCCAAGGTCAACCATTTGAATGCGATTGCAAGGCTGCTGACCGTCATCGGCTTCATGAATCTTTTCATCGGTGCGCTCAATGCCTTCAACGGCAGAGCGATCGGTGTGATCAACCTGCTGCTGGCCTCCATGCTGACCTACGGCCTGGGCCGGATCCATGAAAAGGTACAGTCTCTGAAGCGGGATCGCCAGCTGTTCGAATAAAGATCTGCACAATCAAGGCACACGGGAACACTCCCGTGTGCCTTTTGCATATCCCGGCGGGGCTGCACATAGTCTGAGACGGAGGGAAGACCATGAATGACAGCTACTTATCCATCCTGCCGCCGGCGCTGGCCGGGGCGGTGCTGGCACTGCCGGAGACGGAGCGCCGCAGCTTGCGGGAGCTGCGGCTGCGCTGCGGCCAGAGGGCGGGCTATCTGAGCCTGGACCGGGAGCGGGTGCTGCCCTATGGCAGCGGCGGATTTCCGGTAGAAGCACAGTGCCTGCGGGAGATCCTCAACCGGGCCACGCGCTACAGCGCCTATGCCGCAGGCAATCAGCTCCGCCGGGGCTTCGTGACCCTGGCGGGCGGGCATCGCCTGGGCGTGTGCGGAACAGTGGTGCCGGGGCCGGACGGCGTGCGGATGATCAAAGAGCTATCGTCGGTGAATCTGCGAATTGCCCGGCAGCTGGAGCGCTGCGGCGAGAAGGCCACGGCATATCTTCGCGCCAATCCCGGCTCCACACTTATTGCAGGACCGCCGGGATGCGGAAAGACGACGCTGCTGCGCGAGCTCATCCGGGACCGCAGCGATTTCGCCCGGGAGCGGGTGGGGGTGGTGGATGAACGGATGGAGCTTGCCGCCTGCCATGAGGGCATGCCGGGCTTCTGCGTCGGCGCCATGACGGACGTGCTCTCCGGTGTGAACAAGCATGAGGGCGTATATATGCTGCTGCGGACCATGAGTCCGGACTGGATCGCCGTGGATGAAATCACCGATGAGGCGGATCTGGACGCGCTGGTGCGCTCCTCCTTCTGCGGGGTGCGTCTTCTGGCCACCGCCCATGTGTTTGCCCGGTCGGATCTGACCTCCCGGCCGCTGTACGCAAGGATGTGCGCCCTGGGGCTGTTTGAGCATTTGATATTACTGAGCAGGGACCATACGTTTACGGCAGAAAGGATGAATGCAAATGATCAAGATCCTGGGTGCGGCGCTGATCGTACTGGCGGCGGGAGGCGCGGGCTTCTCCATGGCGCGCAGCGTCCGGCGTGAGGAGCGCTGTCTGCGCGAGCTCAGCGCCGTGCTGGAGCAGATGCTTTGCGAGGTCTCCGGCAGGCTTACACCGGTGCCGGAGCTGTTCGAGATCGCGCAGGACTGTGCAGCCGGCGCGCTGAAAAGTGTTTTCCAGTCATGCGCCAGGGGGATCGCCGCCCAGAACCGGCCGAATGTCGCCTCTGTCATGGACGACGCCCTGGATCGGTATGAGGAAAAGCTATCCCCGGTCTGCATCGGCTTTCTGTCAGAGCTTGGCCGGGTGCTGGGAGCCTTCGACGCCGGGGAGCAGCTGCAGTGTCTGCAGGCGCTGCGCGGAAGGGTGGACGATGCGCTCAATGAGCTGCGCCGGGGCAAGGCGGACCGCTGCCGCAGCTACGAGGTGCTGGGAGTGTGCGCCGGCTGCGCCCTGGCGATCATCCTGCTGTAAATGGACGTCGATCTGATCTTTAAGATCGCGGCGGTGGGAATCATCATCTCCATTCTCAACCAGGTGCTGGTGCGCTCCGGGCGGGAGGAGCAGGCCACCATGACGACCCTGGCCGGTCTTGTGGTGGTGCTGATGATGGTGGTGCAGCGGATCGCCGCGCTGTTTGATCTGGTCAAGGAGCTGTTTCGATTCTGATGGGAGAATTCTTGAAGATCGCAGGGATCTGTCTGGCGGCGGCGCTGCTTGCCTCGGTGCTGGACCGGCGGGAACATGCCCTAGCGGCCGCCATGGGGGTGCTGGTATGCGCCTGCGCGCTGATCGCCTGCCTTCGGGCGCTGCGACCGGCGACACGGTTCTTCTTAAAGCTGCGGGCGCTCACGGCGCTGGACGAGCAGTATTTTTTGCCTCTGGTGAAGTGTGTGGGCATAGGCGTGGTAACGCAGATCTCCGGCGCGGTTTGCGACGACTGCGGACAGCGGGCCATGGCCAGGACCGCGGAGGTCTGCGGGACCTGCGCCTGTGCGGTGCTGTCGCTGCCGCTGATGGAGGCGGCGCTGGATCTGCTGCGGCAGATGATCGAGCGCGGATGAGACGGGCGCTGTTTGCGGTCCTTGCCTGCATGATACTGTGCTCCGGCGTCAGCGCCGGGGACTTCTCCCTGGGGCAGGAGAAGGTCTATGCCTCGGTGCCGCCGGAGGCTGCCGGACGGATGGGGGAGGACGGGAGCTTCTCCGGGGGCGTGGAGGCGATCGTGGGAAGCGTCCTGCCGGAGCTTTCCCGGGATCTGAGTGAGGCGCTGCGCTGCGCCGGGATCATGCTGTGCGCGATGCTGCTGTGCGCCGTCTCCGGCGGAAAGGATCTCGATCCGGCGGTCATTGCCGGCGTACTGTGCATCGGCACGGCGGGGTTCGTGCGTATGGGAAGCCTGGCAGGCGCCGGAGCGGAGGCGATCGTCGAGCTGCAGAGCTTTGCGGATGTGCTGCTGCCGGCCATGAGCGCCGCCACCGCCGCGGCGGGGGGCGTGACAGCATCCACGGGGATCTATGCCGCAACAGCTTTGTTCAGCGATCTTCTGATGCATGCCATGGGCTCGCTGCTGCTGCCGGTCATCCACACCTATGTGGCCCTTTGCTGTGCCCGGGCGCTGTGCGAGAGCGAGCTGCTCGACCGTCTGGCGAAGCTTGTCAAATGGGCCTTCCAAGGGGGAATCAAGGTGCTGATGTTTATCTATACAGCCTATCTGAGCATTACAGCGCTGGTATCCGGCAGCGCGGACGCCACCGTGGTCAAGGCGGCCAAGCTGGCGCTGTCCGGGGTGGTGCCGGTGGTGGGGAGTATGATCTCCGATTGCTCGGAGACGGTGATCGTGAGCGCGGGCGCCATCAAAAACGCGGTGGGCGTATTCGGAATGCTGGCGGTGATCGCCATCTGCATCGGACCTTTTGTGCGTACCGCAGTCCATGCGCTGGTGCTCAGGGCGACTGCAGCGGCGGGCAGCGCTCTGGGCAATCCGCGGCTGCTCAGCGTCCTGGATGCGCTGTGCGAGGCCATGGGATTTGCGCTTTCCATGGTGGCGGCCGCGGCGCTGATGCTTCTGATCTGCTGCGTATGCTATCTGAAGGTATGCCCCGTATGATCGCCGGGACTCTGATTGCGGTGACGGCCTGTGCCCTGGCGGTGAGCCTGCTGCGCGCTGTGCCCCAGAGCGCCGCGATCCGGCGTGTCACGGAGCTGCTGGGAGGCATCCTTCTGCTTATGACGCTGCTGCAGCCCCTGCTACGGCTGCAGGTCGGAGATCTGGGCGAATATCTGGAGCGGTATCGGCCGCGGGACGCTGCGGTGGAGCGCTCCCTGCGCAGCGCGCAGAAGGAGACGGCGCGGCTCATAACCGAGCAGACCCGAACGTATATATTGGACAAAGCCCGGGAGCTGGGCACGGAGGTGGAGGTGCAGATCGAGCTGGCCGCCTTGTCGGAGCACTATCAGTATCCCTACCGGGTCACCCTGCGCGGACGATGGACGGAAGCGCAGCGCGAAGCGCTGAGCGAATATCTGGCCCGGACTCTGGGCATTCCGAAGGAGCGGCAGCTATGGCAGGAAGAATAGATCTGAACGCTCTGGGGAAGAAGCTCCGGCAGTTCAAATATCCCGCGCTGATCCTGCTGCTGGGTCTGGCGCTGATCCTGTGGCCCGCCCGCACACGGGACCAGGCGCCTGCGGGTCCGCCCGCGGCGGCCACGGAGCCCAGCCTGGAGGAGAGAATGGAGACGCTGCTGTCGCAGATCGAGGGAGCGGGGGAGGTGCGGGTGCTGCTGACGAAGCGCACGGGCGACGAGATCCTCTACCAGACCGACGACAACGTATCGAGCAGCGCGGACACCGAGAGCAGCTCCCGCGCCACGGTGATGGCACGGAGCGCAGGAGGCACGGACGTGCCGGTGCAGCGGCAGACGGTGTACGGGGAGTATCGCGGGGCCCTGGTCCTGTGCGCCGGGGCGGATTCGCCCCGCGTGCAGCTTGCGCTGGTGAATGCCGTGGCGGGTCTGACAGGCCTGAGCACGGATCGAATCACAGTGATCAAAATGAAGCAATGG
>CADBKB010000009.1 GCA_902795095.1 Oscillospiraceae bacterium | reverse complement strand
GGTGGAGTTCATGGCCTCGGAGGGATATATCGAGCTGAAGGCCGATGAGGAGATCAGTTCGAGGCAGCTCTACTCGATCTACGAGCAGTGGTGCACCGACAACGCAATGAAGCCGCTGTCCCAGCGCAGCTTCTGGCTGTTCCTTTCCGAAAACCAGGACACCTACAATCTTGAGGCCACCAACAACATCCGCCTGCCGGATGGGAAGCGTGTGCGCGGCTTCTGGGGCATCCGTTCCGTACTGCCCACAATCCTTTGAAATAATAATAAATAAACATCATCAAATATCCGTACTTGCGTACCAGCGTACCGTTTCCGGTACAGATGTACGCAAGTACGGATATTTCGCGTATTCCCTTATTTATATTACGCTATTACGCTTCTTAAAGAGAGCGGGAAAGGAGGCATGTAAATGAAAAATGACGTTCCCGTCTGGGAAAAGGCAAACCTTACCCTTGAGGAAGCTGCTGCCTACAGCAATATCGGCATCAATCGGCTGCGTGAAATCAGCAACGAGCAAAATTGTCCTTTTGTGTTGTGGGTCGGGTCCAAGCGACTGATCAAGCGAAAGCCTTTTGAGTCGTTTCTGGAAAAGAGCTATTCCATTTGAATACATTTTTTAATCTATGCAAAAGCGCCTGATTATGATATACTTAGGTTATCAAATCAGGCGCTTTTCTTTTTTTAAGGAGGTTTTTATGTCTGAAAAGCGCAAAGACAAAAAAGGTAGAATACTAAAAGACGGCGAAAGCCAACGTTCCAACGGCAATTATCAGTTTCGATACACCGATTTCAAAGGGAAGCGGAAATATATTTATGCTCCGACTCTGAAAGAATTAAGGGAAAAGGAGTCGGACATTCAAACGGCGATCGACGACGGTCTGGATTACTGCGCCGGAAAACTGACCCTGCTCGAACTGGTCAAGAAATACCTGTCCCAGAAACAGGGGATGCGATACAACACGCGGGTGGGTTACAATTTCGTGCTCAACATTCTGGAGAAAGAACCCTTCTCCTACCGTCAGATCAAGACAATCAAGCCCTCCGACGCCAAAGAGTGGTTTATCAAGCTGAAAAACGACGGGCGCCGATACAGCACGATCCAATCCATCCGTGGCGTCCTGCGTCCGGCCTTTGACATGGCAGTAGAGGAAGACATTCTGAAAAAGAATCCCTTTTCGTTTACCCTGACCACCATCGTTCCGAATGACAGCGTCGAACGCAAACCCCTGACGCCGGCGGAAGAGAAGAAGTTCCTGGATTATATCCGTGAAGGCAAGCACAGCCGAGTGTATTATGACCCTGTTGTGATTCTGCTGGGAACCGGCCTGCGAATCAGCGAACTGTGCGGCCTGACCATTTCAGACCTGGATTTTACCAACCGGAGAATCCATGTTGAACGGCAGCTGGTACGCACAAAATTTGCCGGACCGTGCGAGTATTATCTGGAAAAGCCGAAAACCGAGAGCGGCAATCGATTTATCCCCATGAGCAACGAAGTGTATCAGGCATTTAAGCGGGTCCTGCGGGATCGCCCGAAGCCGAAGGTTGAAATCATGGTGGAAGGAAAAAGCGGTTTCCTGTTTTTGGACAAGGATGAAAAGCCCAAGGTAGCAGGTCATTTTGAGCATGCACTGAAGCGGATCGTAGATCATTACAATGAATCCCATATTGATCAGCTCGTTGTAACGCCTCACGTTCTGCGGCACACCTTCTGCACGAAGCTTGCCAGAGCCGGGATTCCCGTCAAGGAATTGCAGTATCTCATGGGTCATTCTGATGTTGGAACAACGCTCAAAATCTACACCCATCTGGACTACGAGGCAGCGGAAAAATCATTTCAAAAGTATTCATCTGCTGCGGGTTTATACTAAAAACGGCGTACACCAGATTTACACCATTTGGCTGTGAACTAGCAAAGAATTACGTAGAATTGCGTAATTCAAAATTAATCATTTTATTTGATTTTTAACGCAAAATAGAACTACAAAGGTTTATAAACACATGATAAAGTTACTTTTTGTTTGCCACGGCAATATCTGCCGCAGCCCCATGGCGGAATTTGTGATGAAGGACATGGTGAAAAAAGCGGGGCTGGCCGATCAGTTTGAGATCGCCTCCGCCGCCACCAGCACCGAGGAGCTCGGAAATCCCGTCTATCCTCCCGCCCGGCGCAAGCTTTTAGAGCACGGCATCCGCTGCGACGGCAAGCGCGCCCGCCAGATGACCCGCGCGGACTACCGGAACTATGACCTGCTCATCGGCATGGACAACTGGAATATCCGCAATATGACGCGCATGTGCGGCGGGGACCGGGTGGGCAAGATCCGCATGCTGCTGGACTATACAGGCTACAGCCGCAGCGTGGCCGATCCCTGGTACACCGGCGACTTCGACGCCACCTGGGACGATGTCACCGAAGGCTGCCGCGCCCTGCTGGAACATCTGACAAAATAATAATGAAGAAATACAGCCAAACGCCGCCGGAGCTCCGGCGGCGTTTGGCTGCATTTGTTATCTGTTGTTATCTGTCCCGTCATCCGTTTACGGCGTGGGCCCAAGGGACCTGCGGCGCAGACCTCACAGCGCGAGGGCCAGCTTCTCCACGTCCGCATCGGTGGTTGCCCAGCTGGCGGCAAGACGGACGACGGTATGGGCTTCATCAATTTTTTCCCAGAAGCTGAACTCCACCCGCCGGGCCAGACGCTCCATTTCGCCGTTTTCCAGAATCACGAACACCTGATTGGTGGGCGAATCGAAGGCCAGCGCATAGCCGGCGCGCCGAAGTGCGGCGCGGATGGCGTCCGCCGCGCGGATGGCGGGCACGCCGATGCGCAGGTACAGGCCGTCGGTAAACAGAGTGTCGAACTGGATGCCCAGCACCCGGCCTTTGGCCAGCAATGCGCCGTGCTGCTTGACAATGGTGAAGAACCGGGGGATCAGGTCCGGGTCGGGGATAACCACCGCCTCGCCCAGCAGGGCGCCGCACTTGGTCCCGCCGATATAAAACACGTCGCAAAGCCGGGCCAGATCCTCGAGGCCCACATCGTTTTCTCCGCAGGCCAGGGCATAGGCCAGCCGCGCCCCGTCGACATACAGGGGGATGTGGTAGGCCCCGCACACCTCGCTGATGGCGGTCAGCTCCGCCAGGGAGTAGAGCGTGCCGAACTCCGTGGGCTGGGAGAGATAGACCATGCCGGGCATGACCATATGCTCATGGTTTCCGTCGTTCCAGTAGGTCTCGCAGCAGGCGCGGATGGCTTCGGCGTCGATCTTGCCGAGGCGGTGGGGCAGGGTCAGCACCTTGTGGCCGCCGAACTCGATGGCGCCGGCCTCATGGGTGCTGATGTGTCCTGTCTCCGCCGCGATCACTCCCTGGTAAGAACGCAACAGGGCGTCGATCACGGTGGCGTTGGTCTGGGTGCCGCCGACAAGAAAATGCACCGCAGCCTCCGGACAGCCGCAGGCAGCGCGGATCTTTTCCCGTGCGTCGGCGCAGATGGCGTCGGTACCGTAGCCCTCGGTTCTTTGCAGATTCGTTTCGCACAGCCGCGCCATGATCGCCGGATGAGCTCCTTCCTGATAATCTGAGGCAAAATATAACTTTTCCATGCTCTGTTTCCTCGTTTTTATATTTTAAGGCGGTCAGCCGCCTGTCTCAAGTGATTACAAACCCGCCGTTGACGGCCAGGACCTGCCCGGTGACGAACCCGGCGTCCGCCAGATAGACCATGGCCTTCGCCACATCCTCCGGCGTGCCGCTGCGGCCCAGGGGCGTGGCTTCGTGGAGCTCGCGCAGGTCGTCCGCGGTGAGATTCGCGGTCATGTCGGTGGTGATGAGGCCCGGGGCGACGCAGTTGACCCGGATGTTCGACGGGCCAAGCTCCTGCGCCAGGGCCTTGGTCATGGCGATGATCGCCCCCTTCGTGGCGGAGTAGCACACCTCGCAGCTCGCGCCCACCTGGCCCCACATGGACGCCACGGTGATGATCGCGCCCGCCTGTCGCCGGATCATCCCCGGCAGGGCAGCGCAGATGCAGCGGTACATGCCGTGGACGTTGACCTCAAAGAGTCTGTGCCACTGCGCCTCGCCGATGTCGGTGATGAGGCCCTGGTGGGCGATCCCGGCGTTGAGGATCAGCACGTCGATCTCGCCAAGCTGCGCAAAAACCTCCGCCACAGTTTTCGGATCGGTCACGTCGCATTCTATGGCCTCGGCCCCGGTTGCAAGCGCCAGGGCCTCCGCCTTTTCACGGCTTTTGGCATAGAGAAACCGGACCCGATCGCCGCGCCCGCGGAACTCCCGCACCGCCGCGGCGCCGATGCCGCGGCTGCCTCCGGTGATCACTACGTTTGCCATATGCTCCTCCTCATTCCATGAAAAACGCTGCCGCGGGGGCGCGGCAGCGCATTGTTATCTTCTGCGGCTCTTCGTCCTGTGCTCGTACTGGCGGACGCCGGAGAGCTTGCTGTCGGACTCGGACATGAATGCCTTGAGCTTATCCTCAAAGCTGCGGTCGCCGCTGGGCGGCAGGACCTCCCCCATTGCGGGGACCGGATCCCTGCGGGGGGCCGGCTTCTGCGCCGGACGGCTCTGGGGCCTTCCCTGCTGCTGGGGCCGGGCCTGCTGCGGCCGCGGCTGGGCGCGCTTGATGGAGAGGTTGATCCGCCCTGCGTCGTCGATCTCCAGGACCTGCACCTTGACCTCCTGCCCCTCGGTCAGAAAATCGCGCACCTCATTCACATAGGAATATGCGATCTCCGAGATATGTACGAGCCCGGACCGCCCCTCCGGCAGCGAAACGAACGCGCCGAATTTGGTGATGGTCTTGACCTTGCCTTCCAGTATTTGCCCAGTGGTAAACTCCATAAATGCGCTATTTCCTCTCTGCCGGGGTGTTGGCTGCCTGTGCTTGGGACGTCAGTTGCCCGCGTCGTAAAAAGTGATCTCGCCCTCAGAGACCAGTCCCAGCTGCTCCCGGGCCACGGCCTCCACGCCCTCGTCGGTGTCGATGGCGTCGATGCTGGCGTGCAGCGCGGCGTTGGCCTGCTGCTGCTCGGTGAGCTGGGTTTCCAGCGCCGCGCGCTCGGCCTGCTTCTGTGAAAGCTGCCGCTGCAGATGCACCAGAGTGATCATGGCGTAGACCAGCAGGATCGCGATGACCAGCTTCGTGATCAGCGAGGATTTTTTGAATTTGATCCGCATGTCCTGCATCGCCTCTTTTCTTTCTGAGAGCCGGCTGTGCTGCTCCCATTTTTACGCCTATTATTTTAACCGATTTTTTAGCGTTTGAAAAGGCCTTTTTGCAAATTTTTTTCATTTTTTGCCCTGTGCGCCGCCGGAATCCCGCCCATGTCTTCGCCGCGGCCGCCACGGCGGGCCCCACGATGCGCCCCGGGCCGAAGAACCAGGCGCCCGCCCCCAGGGCCGTGCCGACGAGCATGAACAGGTGCAGCTGGCCCGCGCCGCCGTAGAGCGCCAGGGCCAGCAGTCCCAGGGCCGCCGTCAGGCAGAACCAGCTGTCCGCCGGGGCGCTGCGCTTTGCCCGGAAAAAGCGCAGCAGATCATAGTGCAGCCCCAGGACCAGGCCCAGGGCTCCGGCGCGCAGGAACTGCAGGGTCTGGGTCTGGAGGGAGTACTCCATCAGCCCAGCAGCCGGCGCAGAAAGCCGCCCCGGCGGACCGTGTCCTCGTAAACGATGGCGGTGACCGTGCCGTCAACCGCCGCCTGGCCGCCCTCCACATTCAGGCTCCTGAGCTGTAATCCCTCTCCCCGCACCGAGACCGGGCCCCGGTTGGTGCGCAGCAGTACCGCGGTCTCATCGAAGCTGTCCACATCCGTCACGCCCGTCAGCACCAGATGCTGCCGGTCCTCCAGGCTCAGCCGGTGGGGACCGCCGTTGTCGTTGGCCATGTCCGTCGCCCCCTTCGCTCTACTATACGCGCCCGGGCGCGGAATATTCCGGCGCAATTGACGCTTGTATACAAGCCCTGCATATGGTATAATATCTGATACACTTCCAAGCCATTTACGACCAGGAGAGCCTATGCAGAAAACGATTTGCGTGCGCGGCGCCAGGGCGCACAACCTCAAAAACATCGACGTCACCATCCCGCGGGACAAGCTGGTGGTGCTCACGGGCCTGTCCGGCTCCGGCAAGTCGAGTCTGGCCTTTGACACCATCTATGCCGAGGGTCAGCGGCGCTATGTGGAATCCCTGTCCTCCTATGCCCGCCAGTTCCTGGGGCAGATGGACAAGCCGGACGTGGACGCCATCGACGGCCTCTCCCCCGCCATCTCCATCGACCAGAAGACCACCTCCCGCAATCCCCGCTCCACCGTGGGCACCGTCACGGAGATCTATGACTACCTGCGCCTGCTGTGGGCCCGTGCCGGCACGCCCCACTGCCCGAAATGCGGCAAGGAGATCCATCGGCAGACGGTGGATCAGATTGTGGACCGCATCTGCGCCCTGCCCGAGGGCACCCGCTTCCAGATCCTGGCCCCGGTGATCCGAGGCAAGAAGGGCGAGCATGTCAAGGTGCTGCAGGACGCCCGCCGCTCCGGTTTCGTGCGGGTGCGCATCGACGGCAGCATGTACGACCTGTCTGAGGAGATCCGGCTCGACAAGAACAAGAAGCACCTCATCGAGCTGGTGGTGGACCGTCTCGTCATGCGCGAGGGCATCGTCCGCCGTCTGACCGACTCCGTGGAGACCGCCCTGGGCCATGCCGAGGGTCTGGTCGTGCTGCATCTGGTGGAGAGCGACGAGCGCACCATCTTCTCCCAGAACTATGCCTGTGAGGACTGCGGCGTGTCCCTGCCGGAGCTCTCGCCCCGGATGTTCTCCTTCAATAATCCCTACGGCGCCTGCCCCGAGTGCACGGGCCTGGGCTTCCTGCGCAAGGTGGACGCCGATCTCATTCTCCCGGACGCTGAGCGCTCCATCCTGGACGGGGCCATCGAGTGCTCCGGCTGGGGCAATGTGAAAAACGACTCCATCGCCCGGATGTACTTCGAGGCCCTGGCAAAAAAATATCATTTCTCTCTGACCGAACCCATCAAGAATCTGTCCGACGAGGCCCTGGACGTCATCCTCCACGGCACCCGGGGCGAGAAGCTGGAGCTGCACTATGACCGCGGCAACGGCTGGGGCACCCTGCTGCAGGCCTACGAGGGCCTGATCCCCAACATTGAGCGCCGCTACGCCGAGACCCAGTCCGACGCCATCCGCAGGGAGCTGGAGAACTGCATGGCCCTGCAGCCCTGCCCCCACTGCGGCGGCACCCGTCTGAGCCCCATCAGCCGGGCGGTGACCGTGGGCGGCCTGGGCATCGCCCAATTCTGCGATCTGTCCGTGACCGGGGCGCTGGACTTCCTGGACAAGCTGCATCTGGAGGGTTCCAAAGCCGTCATCGGCGAGCCCATCCTGCGGGAGATCCGGGCAAGGCTTCAATTCCTGCGGGACGTGGGCCTGCAGTACCTCACCCTCAGCCGCGGGGCGGGCACCCTCTCCGGCGGTGAAAGCCAGCGCATCCGCCTGGCCACCCAGATCGGCTCGAGCCTCATGGGTGTGCTCTATATCCTGGACGAGCCCTCCATCGGCCTGCACCAGCGCGACAACGCCCGGCTGCTTTCCACCCTGCAGGACCTGCGCGCCCTCGGCAACACCCTGCTCGTGGTGGAGCACGACGAGGAGACCATCCGCGCGGCGGACTTCATCGTGGACGTCGGCCCCGGCGCGGGCATCCACGGCGGCGAGATCGTGGCGGCCGGCACCCTGGAGGACATCATGGCCGAGCCCCGCTCCCTCACCGGTCAGTATCTCTCCGGCGCGCGCTCCATCCCCGTGCCGGAAACCCGCCGCGCCGGCAACGGCAAATACCTGGAGGTTTTCGGCTGCCGGGAGAACAACCTGCGCGATATCGACGTGCGCCTGCCCCTGGGCACCTTCATCTGCGTAACGGGCGTCTCCGGCAGCGGAAAGTCCAGCCTGGTCAACGAGATCCTGTATAAAAAGCTGGCCGCCAGCCTCAACCGCGCCCGCACCCGCCCCGGCAAGCACGACCGCTTCACCGGTCTGGAGCACCTGGACAAGGTCATCTGCATCGACCAGAGCCCCATCGGCCGCTCCCCGCGCTCCAACCCGGCCACCTATACCGACCTGTTCACCGACATCCGCACCCTGTTCGCCTCCACCGCCGAGGCCAGGGCCCGGGGCTACGGGCCGGGCCGCTTCTCCTTCAACGTCAAGGGCGGCCGCTGCGAGGCCTGCAGCGGCGACGGCCTGCTGAAGATCGAGATGCACTTCCTGCCGGACGTCTACGTGCCCTGCGAGGTATGCCAGGGCCGGCGCTACAACCGCGAGACCCTGGAGGTCACCTACAAGGGCAAAAACATCGCCGAGGTGCTGGATATGACCGCCGACGAGGCTCTGGAATTCTTCGACGCGGTGCCGAACATCCGCAGGAAAATCGCCACCCTGGTGGAGGTGGGCCTGGGCTATGTGAAGCTGGGCCAGTCCTCCACTACCCTCTCCGGCGGCGAGGCCCAGCGTGTGAAGCTCTCTGCGGAGCTCTCCCGCTGCGCCACGGGCCGCACCATCTATATTCTGGACGAGCCCACCACGGGCCTGCACATGTATGACGTGCAGAAGCTCATCCGGGTCCTGCAGGCGCTGGTGGACGCGGGAAACACCGTGGTGGTCATCGAGCACAATCTGGATGTGATCAAGACCGCGGACTATATCATCGACCTGGGCCCCGAGGGCGGCAGCGGCGGCGGGAGCATCGTCGTCAGCGGCACGCCCGAGGACGTGGCTGCCTGCGAAGCCTCCGCCACGGGCCTGTATCTCAAGAAAATCCTGTCGGAGGGCGCGAAAAATGGCTGAGAAAACGAATCACACCGGCCACCGGCAGCGTCTTCGCCAGACCTATCTGCGCGGCGGCGTCGACGCCCTGTCCGACGTCAACCGGCTGGAGCTGCTGCTGTTCTACGCCGTGCCTCGCCGGGACACCAACGCCATGGCCCATGCCCTGCTGCAGGAATTCGGCAGCTTCAGCGCCGTCATGGACGCGGATCTCGACCGGCTGACGAAGGTGGAGGGCATCACCCAGAATGCCGCCATCCTCATCCGGCTGGTGGGGCAACTCAGCGCCTGCGCTGAGCGCGAGCGGGCCGCGACCCGCTCCAGGGGCATCCTGGATACCACGGGCAAATGCGCGGAGTACCTTCTGCCCCATTTCTTCGGCCTGAACGCGGAGACGGTGTACCTGCTGTGCCTGGACGGCAAATGCAAGCTGCTGGCCTGCCGCAAGCTGGGCGAGGGCAGCATCAACGCCGCGGAGATCTCCACCCGCAAGATCGTGGAGACGGCCCTGCATCACAACGCCGTGTCCGTGGTCCTGGCCCACAACCATCCCAAGGGCATCTGCCGCCCCTCCGCCGAGGATGAGAGCACCACCCTGCGCATCTGGCACGCCCTGGACGCGGTGGATATCCAGCTGGTGGACCACATCGTCGTTTCCGGCTCCGATTACTGCTCCATGGCGGACGCCGGCTTCTTCGAGAGCTTTCTCAGATAGGAGGCGCCATGTTTTCCCTCACCCTCATCACCGTTGGCAAGCTCAAGGAGAAATTCTACACCGCCGCCGCGCAGGAATACGCCAAGCGCCTGCGCGCCTACGCCAGATTCGACCTTCTCGAGCTGCCCGAGCAGCGCCTGCCGGAGACGCCCGCCCCCGCCGAGATCGAAGCCGCCCTGAGAAAAGAGGGCGAGCAGATCCTGGCCAGGGTCCCGAAGGGGGCCTGGCTGTGCGTGCTGAGCCCGGAGGGACGGATGCTCTCCTCCGAGCAGCTCGCCGCGACCCTGGCGGAGGTCAAATCCCGGGGCAAAAGCAGCGCCTGCTTCGTCATCGGCTCCTCCTTCGGCCTGGCGCCGGAGGTCAAGGCGAAGGCGGACCTGCTGCTGTCCATGTCGAAAATGACCTTCCCCCACCATCTGGCGCGGGTCATGGTCCTGGAGCAGCTCTACCGCGCCGAGGCCATCCAGGCGGGCTCAAAATACCACAAATAGCGTCTGTTGCCCGTAATTTTTTTATGTTAACCTAAAGGAACAATCATTGCCCGCTCCGTGCTTTCGGAGCGGGCAATTTTTATGGGCGCTACATCTCCTTGTCGAGCTTCGCCCGGTAATAAATGACGCTGCCGTGAACAAACAGATAGGCGAACACCAGCAGCAGAAGCGTTCGCACGTCGACGCCCGTAAGCGCGAATGCAATCATCAGCGCGCCGAAGACGAAGGTCATCAGATCAAAGGCCTTCCCTTTGGCTCGGGCGGCCAGGGCGATGTTTCGCTCGTCCTTCTTTTCGATGTCCATTTGCCGGAACCGCTCCGGATCGGCGCGCCGCGCCCGGGCAGAGAGCGCCTCGCCCATGCCGTGGCCGAACAGGCCGCTGCCGACGCCGATGCACAGATACGGCAGCGCCGACGCGCCCCCGCGAACCTTCACCAGGATCAGCCCCGCCGCAAACAGCGCCGCGCCCAGGGCGATCCACAGAGCATTGATTTTCTTCATGCTTCTTCCTCCTCGTAAATGAAAATGTCCTCGATCGCCATGCCGAAGTAGCGGGCGATCTTGAATGCCAGCTGGATGGACGGATTGTAGCGGCCGTTCTCCAGCGAGCCGATGGTCTGCCGCGACACCTCCAGGGCCTGCGCCAGCTCCTCCTGCCGGATCCCCCGCGCCTTGCGCAGGGCTTCCAAACGGTTTTTCATGGCTGCCTCCTCTCATTACGGAAAGTTTGCTTTCCATTATTATAGCACGTTTTTTCAAAATGTCAAGCTCACTTTCCATTTTTCAAAAGAATCAGCCCGATCCGTATTTCGGATCGGGCTGCGTATTTCGTTCTTCTCAGAGGATGATCTCTCCGATCGTTTCTTCCCGGATACCGTGCTTCTCGGCATAACCGGTGAGCATGAGGGTCAGCGCGCCGTCGCCGGTGACATTGCAGGCGGTGCCGAAGCTGTCCTGCAGGGCGAAGACGGCCAGCATCAGCGCCGTGCCGTCGGCGTCGAAGCCCAGCACCCCGGTGATGAGGCCCAGGGACGCCATGACCGTGCCGCCGGGCACGCCGGGGGCGCCGATGGCAAACACGCCCAGCAGGAAGCAGAACAGGATCATGCTGCCCACCGGCGGGATCTGGCCATAGAGCACCTTGGATACGGTCATCACGAAGAAAACCTCCGTCAGCACGGAGCCGCACAGATGGATGTTGGCGAACAGGGGGATGCCGAAGTCCACCAGATCCCGGCGCAGATTCTTGCTCTTTCTGGCGCACTCCAGGGCCACCGCGAGGGTGGCGGCGGAGGACATGGTGCCCACGGCGGTGAGATAGGCGGGGCCGTAGTGGCGGACGACCTCAATGCCGGAGCGGCGGGAGTAGGCCGAGGCCGCGCCGTACAGGACGGCCAGCCAGATATAATGGCCCACGATCACGATCAGGATCACCGCCAGGAACACCGGCAGCTGCTTTGTGAGCATTCCCTCCCAGGCCAGCGCGCAGAAGGTGGCGGCAATGAACACCGGCAGCACGGGAATGATGATCTTCTTCACAATGTCCAGGACGATGTCCTGGAATTCCTGCAGCACCTTGGTGAAGGTCTTCGCCTTGGTCCACACGCAGGCCAGGCCCACCAGCACAGAGACCACCAGGGCGGACATGACCGGCATGATCTGGGGGATATCCAGCTGGAAGGCCACCTCCGGCAGCTCCCGCAGGCTCTCCGGGTCGGTGACGATGTTCATATGGGGGATGATGGCATAGCCCGCGCCCATGGAGCCGAAGGCCGCCAGGATGCTGGAGCAGTAGGCAAGGCATACAGCCACCACCAGCATCCGCGTGGCGCTGTTGCCCAGCTTGGTGATGGACGGGGCGATGAAGCCGATGATGATCAGCGGCACGCAGAAGGTGATGAGCTGGCCCAGGATGTACTTGATCGTGACTACCACGACCATGGCGCCCTCGGGAAGGATCAGTCCCAGCGCAATGCCCGCGATGATGCCCAGCAGCAGCCGCGCCGGGAGGCTTTTGAGTAGTTTCATGGTATGTCTCCTTTTTCCTGCGTTCCCGCTGCCGAAGTTGCGGAAACGGTTTATCCTACAAGGTTATATCACAAAAAAGCCCGCCTGGCAAGCCGTGATTGCGCGCCGGCGCGGAAAGCAGTTGCGCCGCCGCGGGGAATTATGGTATAATACAGAAAAGCAACCCAACCCGTGAAGAAAAAGAGAGGATCCTGTCATGGCGCTGCACAGTCTGGAATTCATCTTTATTTTTTTACCAGTTTTTCTTTTGCTCTATTACCGCCTGCCGGCGCGCTGGCGCAATCTGCTTCTGCTGGCGGGCAGCCTGGCGTTCTACCTGCTCGGATGTCTCTCCAGTCCCGCTTATTTCCTGGTCCTGCCCGCGTCCATCGCCTTCAACTGGGCTGTCGCCCTGTTCATCGCCCCGCGGGAGAGCCGCCCGGCCGGCAAGCCCCTGCTGATCGCGGGCGTCGCGGTGAATCTGGCGCTTTTGTTTGCGTTCAAATACTGCGCTCCCCTGTTCAGCGGCCTCAATCACCTGTTCGGCGCGCAGAAGGGCCTGCCGGTGCCCCACTGGGCCCTGCCCCTGGGCCTGAGCTTCTATACCCTGGCCCACATCGCCTACCTGGCGGACGTCTATCGCGGCACGATCCGGCCGGAGCCTTCCATCCTCCGCTTTGCCTGCTTCGCGGCCTTCTTTCCGAAGCTCGCCGCGGGCCCCGTCACCACCTGGCAGGAGATGGACGCCCCCCTGGCCCGCCGGGGCATCAGCATGCCGCGGCTGGACAACGGCCTGCGGGATTTCATCACCGGCCTGGGCCTGAAGGTCCTGCTGGCCGACCAGATCGGCGGCCTCTGGACCCGCATCGGCGAGATGGGCTACGCCAATATCTCCACGCCTCTGGCCTGGCTGGGCTCGCTGGCCTTCGCCCTGAAAATCTATTTTGACTTCTACGGCTACAGCCTCATGGCTTTGGGCGCGGGCAAGCTGCTGGGCTTCCGCCTGCCGGATAATTTCCACCATCCCTATGTCTCCCGCACCATGACCGAGTTCTGGCGCCGCTGGCACATGACCCTGGGCGCCTGGTTCCGCACCTACCTTTACCAGCCCCTGGGCGGCAGCCGCTGCAGCGGCGCCCGGCAGGTGCTGAATCTTCTGATCGTCTGGCTGGCCACGGCCCTCTGGCACGGGGCGGGGCTCAACTTCCTACTCTGGGGCCTGCTCCTGTTCGCCGTCATCTGCTCGGAGAGATTTTTCACCATGGGCCTGCTCACCGGCGACGGCGTCGGGGCGCAGATCGGCTCCCATGTGTACATGACCGTGCTGATCCTGCTGCAGTGGACCGTCTTTGCCATTCCCGATATCCGGGAGCTCGGGATCTACCTGGGCCGGCTCGTCGGCGTCGGCGCCGCGGCCAACAAGCTGGATTTCGTGTCCCTGCTCGGCGCCTACGGATGGAGGCTCGCCCTGGGCGTGCTCTTTGCCACGCCCCTGCCGCGCAAGCTCTTCCGGCCCATCCGCTCCCGCCTGCCCGGCACACTGCTGCTGTTCGCCGTGTTCGCCCTGGCCGTCTACTGCATCAGCATCGGTCTGAGCGAGCCCTTCTTCTACTACCACTTCTGAGGAGGCGCCGACATGTATTCATTTTTCAAGCGGGACCGGCTGCTTCTGACGCTGATCGTCCTGTTCGGCCTGTTCTTCGGCATCCTCGGCGCCGTGCTGAAATATACCGCTCCCCGGGAGGAAAACGCCGCTCCGGCCATCGCCTACGGCTTCCGGGCCCTGCATGACGCGGCGGCGAAGAAGGCCGTGATCCAGATGAGCCAGGCCAACGCGGAGCTGCCCGCGAACGCCACGCTGCCCGCCCCCACCGACGAGACCGGCGAAGCCTCCTCCGACGCGGCAGACTCCCCCTTCCGCACCGTGGACGACGACTATTTCTCCGACGCGCTGTTCATCGGCGACGCCCGGGTGGACGGTCTGCGGCTCTATGCCCCCTTCGACGGTGCGGACTACTTCTGCACCACGGACATGACCCTGACCGACTGCATGGAGGCAAAGGTCGCCGTGGAGGGCCGGGGAGAGACCACCCTGCCCCAGCTTCTGAGCCACCGGCGCTACGGCAAAATCTATATCAGCCTGGGCATCAATGAGATGGGCTACGACCTCGACTACCTGGTGGACCAGTTCGATACGGTCTATGAGGCCCTGCGGGAGGCCGAGCCCGACGCCATCATCTACATCATGGCGAATCTGCACGTGACGAAGAGCTACGCCGAGGCGGAGGCCATCTTCCAGAGCGACAGGGTAAACGAGCTCAACCGCCGCTTCAGCGAATACGCCGACGGCCTGCACAGCTACTACATCGACGAAAACGAGATTTTCGACGATGCCGAGGGCTACCTGGTGTCCAGCTACACCGAGGACGAGACCCTGCTCAGCGGCAAATACTACAAGCTCTGGGCGGACTTCCTCCGCCGCAGCGCCGCGAAATAACAAAAAATCCGCCCGCTCCGGACCTCGGAGCGGGCAGGTTTTTTCCTGTATTCACAGCGGGCTCAGGCGGCTGAGGACGTCCTGAAAATACTCCGGCAGAGGGCAGGTCACGGTAATGGACTCGCCGGTGCGGGGGTGCAGAAAAGTCAGCTCCTTCGCGTGCAGGCACTGGGTGTCCTGCCCGAGCTCCGGGGTCTTTCTGCCGTAGACCGGGTCGCCCAGGATCGGGTGGCCCTTCCAGGCCAGGTGGACGCGGATCTGGTGGGTCCTGCCCGTATGCAGACGCAGCCGCAGGTGGGTATAGCCCCGGTAGCGGGCCACGACCTCAAAATCCGTCACCGCCTCCCGGCCTCCGGGCACCACCGCCATGCGCTTGCGGTCGCGGGGATGCCGGCCGATGGGGGCGTCGATGGTGCCGCTGTCGGCCTTCATGCCGCCCACCACAATGCACTCATACACCCGGGACAGGGTATGGTCCTGCAGCTGGGCCGCCAGGGCCTGGTGGGCGAAGTCGTTTTTCGCCACGATCAAAAGGCCCGAGGTATCCTTGTCGATGCGATGGACGATGCCGGGACGGATCTCGCCGTTGATGCCGGAGAGCTCCGCGCCGCAGTGATGCAGCAGGGCGTTGACCAGGGTGCCGTCCCAGTGGCCGGCGGCGGGGTGCACCACCAGGCCCTTGGGCTTGTTGATCACCAGGCAGTCGGCGTCCTCCCAGACCACGTCCAGGGCGATGTCCTGGGCCTCGATGGCCACAGGCTTCGCCTCGGGGATCTCCAGCGCGTATTCCCGCCCGGCGACGGTCTTGTCCATTTTCCGCACGCTCTGTCCGTCCAGGGTCAGCGCGCCCGAGGCGATCAGCTTCTGGGCGGCGCTGCGGCTCAGCCCCTCCACCGCCTCGGCCAGATACACGTCCAGCCGCTGCCCGTCTTGCTCAGGCCGCAGGATCATCTTTCTTCTCCTTTTTGCCGCTCTTATCGAAAAACAGGATATAGGCGAACAGGGCAATGGCCCCGCAGGTGATGAAGCAGTCGGCGATATTGAACACGGCGAAGTTCATGAACTCCACCTCGATCATATCCACCACGTAACCCAGGCGGATGCGGTCGATGAGATTGCCGACGCCGCCGCCGAAGATGGCCGCCAGGCACCACAGCTCGAAGCGGGATGTGAGGATCTTCTTTTTGATAAGCACCGCCACGGCCGCAAGGCCGCCGACGCACACCAGGGCGAACAGCCACCGCCCGCCCTGCAGCATGGAGAAGGCGGCGCCGGTATTTTGCAGATAGGTCCAGTGGAATACCCCCGGCAGGACCTGCACGGCGCCGCCCAGGGGGATGCGCGCGATCACCACGGCCTTGACGACCTGATCCAGGACCGCGATCAGCGCCATAAAGAGGATCAGAAAGCAGTAGAGCATGGTTATCCTCCCTTCGTTGATTGGGGAAATTATATCACACTTCCCCCCTGCGGGCAACGGGAAAATCCCCGGACGGCAATATTGCATCGGCGGGAAAAGGATGGTATAATAGGGACCCGACGCGAATTCAAAATATTTTCGGAACTTTTTTCCGGGATGTACGTCATATATCTGCAATACCAGAAACAGGAGGGGTCTGCCATGGAACAAAGACAGTGGATCACCCGCGCCCTGGAAGGCGAGCGTACCGCCAAGGCGCATCTGTTTGAAGAAACCATTCAAAACGTCTATTATCTGTGCTGGAAGCTGACGGGCTCCGCGGCCCAGGCCGGAGATCTGACCCGGCGCACCTATGCCCGGGCCTTCTCCCATCTTGCCGAGCTCCGTCCCGACGCCAGCTTCGACCGCTGGGTCACCGCCATAGCCGTCAATCTCTGCCGCCAGACGATGAAAAAAGCCCAGCCCTGGCTCTTCTCCACCGATGAGCGGGAAAAGGCCATTCTGAACGATACCTATGTGGCCGACGAGGCCTGTCTGCCCCCGGCGTGCGCCGAGGATGCCAATCTGCGCGCCCAGGCCCTGCGTACCCTGAGCCTGCTGCCCCCGGAGCAGCGGGTGGCCATGGTGCTGCGCTACGCCGCTATG
The DNA here is from genome assembly GCA_902795095.1 of Oscillospiraceae bacterium. The sequence continues at coordinate 4,815 of CADBKB010000009.1, read as the reverse complement.
ATGAAGCCCCATCAGATCGCCAAGGTCATGGAGGTGGACGAGGTCACCGTCCTGGGCCGGCTCAATTCCGGCCGGCATGCCCTGATGACCGCCCTGCCCAGCCCCGAGCCGGCGGCCCTGGTCAGCAGCCTGTTCGCCAATGAGGCGGCCGGTCTGCCCGTGCCGGAGGTGCTGCGGGAGAGCTGCATGCAGACGGTGATGAACGCCCAGCCGGAGACCGTGCCGGCGCCCGCCCCCGCGCCGGCGCCCCAGCCGGAGCCGGAGCCCGAAGCGGAGGAGGCGGAGGAGGGCGGCTTCCTCTCCAGACTGACCAAAAAGCAGAAGACCGCCCTGTTCAGCGGCGTCGGCGCGGCCCTGGCCCTGCTCGTGCTGATCCTGGCCCTGTCCCTGCGGGGCTGCGGCAAGGACGAGCCTGCGCCCGAGCCCATGCCGACCCCCGAGCCCGCCCCGGTGGAGGAAATCGACGAGAATCTGGAGGCCGCGGCCCAGCTCAAGGAATACGGCGTGGAGATGCTGCTGACCTGCAGCCGCCGGGAGGCGGACGAGCTGATGGACGATTGGCGCCCGGTGCTGCCGGAATACGTATCCGGAGGCAACCTGGACGACCTGGATCTCAAGATCTCCACCGCCAACGACGCGGTGACTGAGGTGCGCCTGCGGCTGGAAAAGACCGATCTGGACATCACCCGGCTCAAGGATCTGAGCCTGGGCACCGAGCCGGAGATCGAGGCGGCCGCCGAAGCCATCTCCTCGCGCTACGGTCTGCACTGCCACCGCCGCACGCCCCTGTTTGATCCCGCGCCCCTGCAGACCTCGTCCCTGGGCGCTTATTCCGAGAATTACCGCTACGAGCTTCTGGATGAAAACGGCGACGGCCGCGCCGAGGCCATGATCATCACCCGCACCGGCGCGGGCTATGACGCCGAGTCCGGCGTTTTCCGCCCCTACGGGCAGAGCCTGACCGATCTGCTGGGCCGCACGAAGGCCGAGGTCGAGGCCGTGTTCGGCCAGGGCGAATATGTCGGCGAAGGCGTGGACCTGTATGCCATGGAGCTGCAGGGCGCCACCGCCGACGACGCCTCCGCCACCGTCCGCGCGCTGCTGCAGGCCCGCTCCGACATGGACGCGGCCCATGAGAATGTCAACGCCGTCACGCTGCAGGTGAACGGCTGCTTTGCCGAGCTGCTGCCGGAGCTGCAGCTGCCCGATTCCGCCCTCAGCCTCGATCAGCTGGGCCGCAAGCTCCAGTCCATGCGGGGCAAGACGGGTCTGGCCGAGGGCGACGTCTTCACGCCCGCCGTATATGACGACGGCCAGAGCTATCTTGTCTATTACGAGGGCGCCACCCGCTATTTCTTCTGCGCCGACGACGGCGATTCCCGCATCTCCCGGGTGGAGGTGCTGGACCTGTCCGACTGCCGGCTGTGGGATTCGTCCTCCCTGTCCTTCCGGCGCGACGGCTTCGATCTGGAGCAGCTTCTGGGCCTGGATCTCTATGAGGCCTATGATAAATACGGCGTCCGCAGCTACTCCGTCGACGATTTCTCCACCTCCGCTCTGGGTCTCTGGACGGATGAAGGGATCATCTCCACGGTGTACAACACCGCCGATCCCAGAGCCGTATGGGGCCTGCGCCTGGGCGACACCCGGGAGAGCATCGAAGGAAAAATCGAACAGGGCTCCGGTTATCTGACCGTGGAGGACGGCGACGTTGTGCGCTATGTGCTCCCGGGCAGCCGGGAGCTGGCCGTGACCTACCGCGAGGGCAAAGCGGCGATCCTTCAGCTGGAGGATCACAGCCGCCAGCCCGGCTATCAGCCCCCCGCGCCCAGGAAAAAGTCCGCCCAGGAACTCTTCGGCGAGTTCCTGCCCGGCCTGGAGGGCGTGCGCGCGTCCTGGTTCGGCGACCTGACCCACGACGGCGAGGGCGATCTTCTGGTCTGCCGCGAGAGCAGCGGCGGCTGCCTGGTGCAGCTGTATACGGTCAGCGACGGCGCTGTGGTCGCCACGCCGATCTATTCCCAGAGCCTGTCCCCCTCCTCCGCCACGGACCTGTATGTGCTGCGCCGGGACGACGGCCCCGTCCTGCTCATCTACTCTCTGAGCGAGACCACCGCCTCGCGCAGATGCGCATGGCGGCTGGCAAGCATCAGCGCCGCCGGAGGCGAGGTGGTGCTCGACGAGGGCGAGGCCAGCGTCAATCTCCTTGATATGCTGCTGGGCTCCCAGGAGGAATACGACGCTGCCAAGCAGACCGCGGACGGCTACTGCGAAGAGGGCACCTTCCTCTGCGGCACCCAGTCCGGAAGCGCCCGGTTCGCCGATATCACGGCGGATCTGAGCGAATAGAAAGGAGAAGCCCATGCGTTGTCCCTACTGCGGCGCGGAGATCCACAGCGAAAGTATCCTGTGTCCGGCCTGCCACGTGAGCGTGGAGGACGGCCTGCCCATGCGCTGGTACCGGTTTTTGATCACCGTCGGCCTGTGGCTTGCCGGCGTCGGCACCGTCCTGCTGGGCTTCGCCGCGATGTTCGGCATGCCCTACCTCATCCAGGGCTATGCCCCAGGCGTGATCTATGACAGCTTCCCGCCCCTGGTGGTGATGGACTGCGTCTACGGCATCGCCCTGGCGGTGTTCGGCGCCATGTTCATCGTCGCACGCTTTCGGCTGGCGGCCCTGCGGCGCAGCGGACCGATCCTGCTGTGTGTGGTCTACGCCCTGGTCATCCTCATCTCCGTCCTCTACTCCGCCGCCTCTGGCCGGGTGGTGGCCGGAGCCGCGGCTCCGCTGATCGGCATACCGGAGCTGTGCTCCCTGCTGGGCATGCTCATCGGCGTGACGATGAATGTGATCTATTTCAGCAAGCGGAAGCATTTGTTTTATCAGTAAAAAAGCGGCGCGGAGTCTCTCCGCGCCGTTTTTATCCCTTGCGGCGGGGCTTTTTGCGGAGTATAATATAATCAATCTCATCAGAAAGGACGGATCCCCATGAAGAAGCTCCTGACCTGCTGCCTTTTGCTGCTTGCGGCGCTGCTGCTGCTCACCACCGGCGCCCTTGCCTTCGACAGCCTCAATCCGCCCCAGCCCGGTGCCGCCGAAGGCTGGTATGTCACCGATGAAACCTACAGCTTGCTGAATCCCTCGGACCAGACCTGGGGCGTGGCAAACCGCAGCCACCACGACTATGAATTCAATGACGCCGGCCTGGCTGTGAAGGACACGGAAACGACCTCCGGCACAGAAGACAGCTCCGTATTTGTCTACGAGTATGACGCCCAGGGCCGTGTGCTCCGCTCGTCCCGGGACGACGGCAACCATATCACAGCCTACGACTACCGGGATGACGGCTCCCACCTCCAGACCTATACCTGGTGGGACGACGGCGCCCCCGAGAATCAGCATACTTCTTACTACACCTATGACCCCCAGGTGGATTGGTACTGGTATGCCGATTTCCAGTTTGAGATGGATGATCGGGGCATGATCTCCCGTCGCTGGAACGACCGGTGGGAATACGTCTACACCACGGAATACGACAGCCAGAACCGCGTCAGCAAGGTGACGGTGGTCTGCACCCAGGACCGCACCTCCTACACCGACGAATACACCTACACCGACGACGGCTGGTCCATGCGAGAGAGCACCCGCACCGGCTATGAGGAATTCAGCTACGACAACCGCGGCCTGCTGACCAGTTATGTCAACGGCTACGAGGACAACATACCCCCCTTCGTATACACCTACGACGCCGACGGCAACTGCACCGAGGTCTCCGACGGCTCCCGCCGCTGGACCTACACCTATCAGAAGGGCGTCGCCGAGGAAGCGATCAGCTTCCGGGATGTGACCGATCCGTCCTCCTTCTTCTACACGCCCGTATACTGGGCGGTGGAGAACGGCGTCACCAACGGCACCGGTCCCGACACCTTCAGCCCCGGCGTCACCTGCACCCGCGGCCAGGTGGTCACCTTCCTGTGGCGCACCGCCGGCAGCCCGGAGCCCGCCGGTTCGGCCAATCCCTTCCTGGACGTCAAGGAAGGCGCGTACTATTACAAGGCCGTCCTGTGGGCCGTGGAAAACGGCGTCACCAACGGCATTGACAGCACCCACTTCGGCCCGGACCAGGGCTGCACCCGCGCCCAGGTGGTCACCTTCCTGTGGCGCGCGAAGGAGAAGCCCAAGCCCGCCAGCGAGGCCAATCCCTTCGCCGACGTCACCGGCGGCTACTACCGCAGCGCCGTGCTCTGGGCTGTGGAAGAGGGCATCACCAACGGCGTCGACAAAACCCATTTCGGCCCCGACGCCACCTGCACCAGAGGACAGATCGTGACCTTCCTGTACCGGGCGGAGAATCCGAGCACCGCTCCCAAGGGCGGTCTTGTGGGCGTCAGCATGCCCACCGCGGCTCTGATGCGCTGGAAAAACGACGGCGAAGCTCTGAAAACGCAGATCGAAGCCCTCGGATACGACGTCACTTTGCAGTACGCCGACAACATGCCCGATACGCAGATCGAGCAGATCGAGAACATGCTGGCCGACGGCGCGAAGGTCCTGGTGATCGCCGCCATCGACGGCGACGCGCTGAATCCCGTGCTGGCCAAGGCCAAGGCGGCGGGCGTCAAGGTCATCGCCTACGACCGTCTGATCTACGGCTCCGACGCCATCAGCTGCTATGTGACCTTCGACAACCGGATGGTCGGCGCGCTGCAGGCCCGCTACATCATCGACGCGCTGGATCTGGAGCATCCGTCGGGGACGTTCAACATCGAGTTCGTCACCGGCGACGCCAGAGACAGCAACGTCGACCTCTTCTA
>CADBKB010000008.1 GCA_902795095.1 Oscillospiraceae bacterium | reverse complement strand
CAAAAAACTTGGAAGGCTTCACAATCGGAGGGAAGGAAAGTGTGAAAGGAAACCGTCAGGGTTTCCTTTCGCGTCCAATCAAACCGTTTTCCAAACTTTACCAAAAGTTTGGAAAACGCACGCAGCGGGGCAAAAATACTTTTTTGACACGCTGACCCCCGGATCCTTGCGGATCCGGGGGCTTTTTGTTGATGGATCGGCGTTATTCCACCGAGCGGTACAGGAAGGTGACGACCTGGTCTCTCCGGCAGGTGGCGTCCGGGGCGAAGCTGGTGGGGCTCATGCCGTTGGTGACCCCGTTGGCCACGGCCCAGGCGACGGCGTCCTCATAGTAGGCGCCGGGCTTGAGGTCGGTGAAGGGGCTCTCGGTCTTCTCCACTGCAGGAGATTCCCTGAACCGATACAGGAAGGTGACGATCTGACCTCTGGTGCAGGTGGCATCCGGGGCGAAGGTGGTGTCGGTGGCGCCTTTGGTGATGCCCTGCTCCACGGCCCAGGCGACGGCTTTTTCATAGAATGCGCCGGGTTTCAGGTCCGTAAAGGCGGTGCCGGTGTTCCTGGGCTCCGGGCAGCCGGCGGTGCGCCACAGGAAGGTGACGACCTGGCCTCTGGTGCAGGTGGCGGCGGGGCTGAAGCGGTCCGCTGCGGTGCCCTTGGTGACCTGGTTGACCACCGCCCAGTCGATGGGAATGTGAGCCCAGTTGCCTGCCGGCGGCATATCCAGGAAGTGCCGGCCCGGACAGGCGTCGCCGCCGTCGCAGTTGATGGCGGGCACCGTCACGAACCTGCGCTGCTCGGTGAAGGCGGGGTTCCGGAATTTCGCGGCATACGCGCCCTGACCGTCCCGCTCGAAGGTGGAGGGCCGGAGCAGGATGAATTCGGTTTTCACCGTCTCCAGCTCGAAATGGGTCGGGTCCAGGCTGCACACGCGGGCGGCGGTGACCGTCTGCAGGTCCTTGGACCACTCGTAGGTGGGCTCCTTCCAGGCATTGTCCGGATGCTCCACGATGACGGGCACGGCGTCCACGCCCTGCTTGCCGGCGATATCCCGCAGGACGATGCGGTAGGCGCCCGGCTGCAGGTCGGAGAAGGTGTGCGGCAGCTCAACGAAGGCGTCGGCGGGGACAGAGGCGGGATCGGCGCTCTCGGGGATGACGGCGGCAAAGTAACGGTTGACATACAGGTTGCTCGCCGGATCGCTCTGGTCGGGGAGATAGTCGCCGCCGTAGACGCCGGCGGGATCCACGGTGATCGCACCGATGATGTTTCCGCCGCTGCAGGAGAGGTCGGTGGTGACGCCGGTATTGCGCAGACCCAGGGGCAGGTCCACGGTGACGGTCGTGCTGACGCTCAGACCGCTGTTGTCTGTGACCGTCACCTCGTAGACGCCGCTGCAGCGCAGCAGGAAGGTGCCGGTAAAGCGTTTTCCGCTGACCTTGAGGGGATAGCCGTTGACGGTGAGAGAAGCGAGGCGGGCATTGTCGGAGGCGGTGATCTCCAGGCGTTCGCCGTACCGGGTCACCGACAGCTGCGGCTCGTCCGCATCCAGGGTGCTGAGCGCCGTCACCGCCTGGCCCCAGGAGCCGTCGTCCCGGTCCACGCGGACGAGATAGAAGCCGTTGGTCACGGTCCGCCACGTCCGCTCGTCCTCCGCTGCCAGCTCGGTCCGGGTGCGGCCGGACAGCAGGAAGGCGCTCACGCGCTCGCCGGCGGCGGCTTCATAGCTGCTGCGCAGCCGCGGAGGCTCGGTCAGCGGCGTCCCGGCGTCGATGGGACGGCCCTCGCCATCCAAGAAGGACAGCGCGGCAGGGGTGATGGACGGCGCGCCGGCGACGGCGCCCTCGGACAGGACGTCGTTGAACCAGTCTACGTTCACGTCGCACCGGCTGGTGTTGCCCGCGGCATCATAGGCGCGCAGCTGCATGGGCACGTTCTGCGTAAAGGTGTACTCGAAGCTCCAGAAGCCCTCGTCGGTTTTTGTCAGCTTCGGTTCGGTGGACTCGGACAGGTCCTCGCCGTTGAGGCTCACACGGCGCAGGCCCGAGCTGTCGAGCACATAGCAGGTGGCGGTGACCGCCTGTCCGGGCGTCAGGGAGGCGGGATCCGGGAAGCTGCGGCTCCAAGCGATCACCGGCGCGTCGGCGTCGGCGTCGGGCACCGTTTCGGTCTTGTAGGTGGCGGTGTAGCGATCCAGACGCGTGCCCCGGGCAGCACGGACGGTGACGGTATGGACCTTGCCCGTGTCGTTGTGGAACTCGAGCTTTGCCGGGGATTCGGTGAAGACCAGGTCACGGTCCAGCATCGGGGAGCTGACGGTGATCGTTCCCTTGAAGACGATCTGCATGGTATCGGCGACGGAGTCGAACTGCATGCTGGCGCCGTCCAGACCGGCCAGGCACAGGTCGCGGTTCATGGGCATGTCGCCGGGGATCCAGTCGATCTCCGCGCCCCTGTCCGGGAAGCTCCAGCCCTGGCCTGCGGTCGATGGGGCGTAGAGGTCGGTGTCGGAGCCGTCGGGGTTGCGGAAGCGGAAGGTGGCGTCGTCGCGGTAGATGTTGATGCCCTCGCCGCTCTCGCCCACCCGGAAGGTGATGGCGCTCAGAGAGTTGGTGGAAAGATCCCGGATCTGCAGCACGCCGGTGACCTCCCGCTTCTGCTCGAGCAGAGCGCGGGCGTTGGCGTTCGGCGCCGCGACGATGACGCCCCGGTCGGGATCATAGTAGGCCAGGCCCAGCCGCGCGCTCCAGTCCTCGCTGCCGTCGCTGATCTCCGACAGGACGATCTCCGGCGCGGTGCTGGTGGAGGCGAAGCTCACTGGCAGACGCAGTGTGTTGCCCAGAGCCATGGAGATGCGGGCGGGCACATTGAACACGGTGGCGTGTCTGATGGTCTGCTCCGCCTGGTTGTTGGCCTCGTTGTACTCGTTGTGCTCGGAGGTGTACACCTCCTCAATGAGATCGGGCAGGTCGCCGTCGGAGTAGATCTCCGCCCGCAGATGCGCGCCGCTGAGATCGGCCTGCTCGGCGAAGCATTTCAGGGGTACGCGCAGCATGCCCGTCACGGTGCGGCTGTGGCCCGGATCCAGGGCGCCGCCGTCGGTGCCGGAGAGCTGATAGACGCCGATGGTGTCGGCGCTGACGTGGCTGCCTCTCTTTTGGATCTCCTCCTGTACGCCGGTGACGAGCTTGCTGCCGGTGATGTCCACGGGAGCATAGATCGCGTTGCCTGCGGCGTCCTTCTCGCCGGTGTCATAGCAGAACTGGATGTAGACGCCCTTGGCGCTTTCGCTGCCGGTGTTCTGTACGGAGGATCGGAGGCTGAGCAGAGCTGCGCCGTCCTCGATGGAGGCAAGCTCCAGCGAGAACTCGCCGAAGCTCAGCTCCGGGCAGGCCTTCACTGTCATGAGATTGTCGAGGGTTTCGGAGAAAGCGCCCTCCTTGAAGTAGGAGGCGTCCTCTGAAACCTCCAGGCAGAAGCGCGCGCCCTCGGGCAGGGTACCGGTCAGCGCGGAGGACTTGAAGCTCAGGACGGTCTCGCTGCCGGAGGGGATGGATTCGGCGATGGTCCATTCGGCCAGGGTCTCGCTCTTTTCTCCCTTGTCCACGTACAGCTTCGCGGTGGCGGGGTTGTCGTCGGGGGAGCGGATTGCCGCCGTGCCGGTATTGGTGAAGCGCACGCCGCCGATCAGCTCGCTTCCGATGGTGAAATCGTAATTTGCAAGGGAAAGGCTGGCCTGGCCCAGGGCCTGCTCGCCCTCGCCGAAGGCGATGGCGTAGAAGCCCACGTCGGGATCGCCGTCGGGGATGAGGGTCTTCAGGGGTTCCTTGCCGTCGCCCATCTGGTAGGTCTGATCCTTGAGCTTGACCAGGCTGCCCTCGGTGAGGATCATGAGCTGCTGGCCGGCGGTTCCGTCTTTGCGCGTGACGGGACGGGTAGCCATCTGCAGATTGGAGAAGGTGAGGCGGGACTTGGAGCCGGTGTGACCGCCGGGGGTGGAGGCCAGACCGAGATAGGCGCGCTCTGCCTCCTCCGCGTTCATACCGTAGGTAATGCGGTCCTCGAAGATCTGCAGATTGCGCGTGGCCAGGATCGTCGGGCTGCCCCAGGTGCCGACGTTCTTGTCCCACCAGGCCGCGTAGATGGCATTGGACAGGCTGTCTGCCACGGGGGCGGTGTAGACCACGGCCATGTTTTTGCCGTCGGAGCCGATATTGACGTCGGTGCCGGCAGTCACCTCAAAGATGGGCTTCACGGCAGCAGAGCTTTTGCCGCCGAGGATGGCGGTCAGATCGGCCTCGGACAGAAGGTAGGTGTTGCCGCCCATCTCATAAAGGGCCGCGGTCTGCACCTCGTTGCCGAACAACTCGGCGGTGATGAAGCGGAGATTGCCGAAGTAGGGATCGGCGCGTCCCTCGCCCTGCAGGGCGGAGTTCACATAGATGCCGTCGGTGAGCTTTGCCGAGGACAGGGTGTCCTCCGAGCAGTTCTCAAAGTCGATGACGGTCTGCAGGCACTTCGCCGGGCCGAAGCCGCGGTCGGTCAGGGTGCGCAGGTAGAGCCGGCGGATGAGGCCGCGCTCGGTGTCCGCGTCCATATGGCCTGCATCCACGGTGGCGGGCACGTCGGAGTTCGTATCGAAATAGGCGGCCTTGCTGGTGGAGTACAGGAGGCAGAGCTGGCCGTTTATGAGGCCCGCCTCCAGGTTGTCCACCGTTTCGCCGGGGATCTCGGCGCTGGCGCCGCTGCTGCTGGTCAGGACGGACCCGCCGCCGCACAGCTCGTTGAGCTTCGACTGGGTGGCCCAGTAGAACACGGTGTTGGCCAGGGCGGGGTCGTCGGTGCTGCAGGTGTTCAGGGCCTCAGCGGTGAGGTCGGGATGCTTCGCCAGCAGGAAGGCCCTGAGGTCGGCGTTGCCGTTGTCGCCGTCGCCCCTGCCGGCCCAGACGGCGGTGCCGCCGGCCTGGGTCGGGAGGAACGAATAGGCGCCGGGCAGGCTGTAGACCTGTACATCGTCGAAGCCGGTGCCGGAGCTCAGATCCATCGAGGCGTGCTTGACCGCATAGGTGCCCTCGGTCCTGCCGGCGCTGATCCAAATCGCGGTGACGGTCGAGCCGGACGCCTCCACGGAAAAATCATAGTCGGTGGTGCCGTCGCCGTCCAGGAGGATGTAGGCGTTGGCCGCATTCTTGTCCACGGGATTCTGCAGACCTTCGATCGTGGCCAGAGCGCCGGTCATGACCACCTTGCTCATCACGAGCTGGGGTACGCCGTCGAGCATCAGAGGATAGACGATATAGCTGTCTTCCGGGGTCTGGAAGAGCTTGTAGGTATAGCCGCCGGCCAGGCCGCTGACAAGCTTCTTCGCGTCGCCGGCGGTGTTGTAGCCGGAGAGCTGGAAGTCCTGGGTGCCGGTGGGCTGTACGGCGCGGCGCGCGGGCTGCGGGACATGCACGGTCTGGGTCGCGGAAATATCCTTCGGGCCGCTGACATGGACCAGACTCTGGGGGGCATAGACGGCGGTAATGGGGCCGCCGGCGCTCTTGCGCCCGGGATCGCTCCCCACCGCGTAGCGGTCGAGCTTCGTGCCGGCCTTGACGGTGACGGTGACGGCGCGGCTCACGCCGCCGGCGTCGCCGAGGCTGATTTTGGCGGGGGATTTTTTCAGATCCTTGTATTCGACGGAGGCGCCGGAGCTGACCGACACCTTGCCGTCGAAGTAAAGCCGGAAGGTATCGGCGTCGGTGTCGAAGGTGACAGAGGCGCCGTCCCGGACGGCATAGGCATAGTCGGCGTTCATGGGGATCTCGCCCTTGAAGTCGCCGCCGGACCAGCGGTTCGCGCTGACGCCGGTGGAGAAGAACCAGTCGTCGGGCAGCTCGTCGGTGAAATCGCAGGCGGTGCCGTCGGCGTTGTAGAAGCGGATGCCGTTGTCCTCCTGGCCGATGTTCACGCCCGTGGGCGGCTTGGGCTCGTCGGGCAGTGACTTCGCGTCGGCGGAGGTGTAGGTGCTCTTCTCCCAGAGGACCTTGGCGCCGTTGGCGGCGGAGGCGGTGATATCCCAGTTGAACCAGCCCCCGGTGCCGTGCTGCTGGCCCTGTACGCCGATGGCGATGCAGTCCATGGAGAAATTGAAGAACGCGATCACAAGGTGGAAGCCCAGGGCCAGGGACCATTCAAAGTCCGAGATGTAGAAGCCCTCGTATTTCTCCGTCTCCTCCAGGTAGCCGCCCATGGTCATGGTGATGGCGATGCTTGTGCGGAGGAAGAGCTCAAAGTGGGCCACCTCGATGCCGACGCCGACGCCGGCCTCCAGGCTGATGCCCGGGGTGATGGACAGACCGTCGAAGACCACCTTGCTGGCGGCGCCGACGACGGGCCGCAGGTCGGAGGCCGTGACGGCGCCCACGGGGGTCAGACGGACGTAGACCTGCTTGTTGTAGTCCTTGTACAGCACCTCCTTGACGCTGCCGTCGCCGGTCAGGGCGCCGGACGTCAGGGCCTTGCCGCTGCACCTGGCGTTGTCGAACACCTCCATATAGACCTTGCCGTCCAGGGTCAGATGGAAGCCCCGGCAGTTTTTGCTTCCCTCCATGCTTATTGCGTCGGGATTTTCCTTTGCCTTGCGCATATCCAGCGCAAATATCGCCGTTTCGCCCCGGGACAGGCCCGCGAGGCTGCCCTGCTGGAAGCCGGTGATCGCCTTGCCCTCCTTGGCGGTGCGCAGCACGCTCAGGGAGACCTTTGCCTCGATCTCCAGGCCGATCTTCACATAGACGTAGACCAGGGGACAGGGAGTGAAGCGATGCTGGACCGTGAACTCCACGCCCAGGGTGGCGGCAAGGCCCGCGTTCTTGAAATAGTAGCCGTTGTCGATGGGGTTGAACTCGAACATCATGGAGATCTGCACTGTGAAGCTGACCTCCACCTTCTGGGATGTGGCGTTGCCGTTCTTGGCGTTCTTCAGGCTGTCGTCGTTGTCCTGGCTCCAGAAATCGTCGGTGAATTTCTTCATGGAGCCCTTGAGGGGGCTCATGAGGGCCTTGCGGAATTCATTGAGGGTCGCCATCTGGCCGTGGGCTTCGACGAAGCCGTTCTTTTTCTCTTCGGGCGGATCCGAGGGGGTGTTGGGCTGGTTGGTGTCCACGGTGCGGTTGATGGCATGCTCCTTACCGTCGCTGTCCTTCTTATACGTCGTGGTGGAGTTGTAATAGCCCTTGGTGCCGTCGGGCTTGGTGATTTCGGTCTGGGTGAGCTCCGTGCGGAGATTGGGGTCCTTGGGGTCCGGGGTACTGGTGGTAGTGGAGTGGGTTTTGGTGCCGTCCTTCTTTTCTTTGTCGGTGATGGTGTTGCCGTTTTCGTCCTTGTAGGACGAGGTTTTTGTCCCGTCGGAATCCGTGGAGGATTGCTGGGAGCCGGAGTATTTGGTATCCTCATACTTATAGATGGGGATGCCGATGGCGAAGCCCACCTGGTAGCCGTCGATGATGATCTTGGCATAGTCGCCCAGCTCAAACTCCAGCGACGGCAGCTCCACGCCCAGATCGGGGCTGAATTCGTCATGGCCGATGTCCTCGCCGGGGCCCTTGCCGTCGGTGCTGCCCGCGTCGCCGCCGGATTGCTGATTCATGACGCCGTCGGCCCCGGGGGTGGAGGTGACGGTGCCCACGGAGAGTGTCTCGGGATGGATGTCATCCAGCGAGTCGATGCCGGACTGGGTTGCCGCCTTGGTGGCGGGCGTTGCCTCGGTGGGCTTGACCTGCGGCTGGATGCCGATGGCGAAGGTGGTGCGGCCTGAGAAGGAGGCCAGGCTGGCGTTCACGTTGTCGCGGCCCGCCTTGGAATAGGCATAGGTGCCGTCGGCGCGCAGCGCCGGGTTCTCACCGGCGATGGACACCGCCCCGCCGGTGATGTTGTTGGTGTCTGTAATGGGCGTGGGGTTGTCGTAGGGCACCAGGAGCTGCCCGGTGTACTCCGGCGTCCAGCCGTATTCGGCGGCGGTGGATGAGCCGGTGATCTCCCCCTCGGCGTCCAGCTTGGCTGTGGTCACGGTGTGCATGGTCTTCTCGCCCACGTCGCCGCCCAGGGGGATGTCTATGTAGGTGATTTTTGTGGCCTCGGCGCCGTACATGGGATGGCCGTCGGTGTTGACGCCCCGGACGTAGCGGATCGCGCGCTGCTCGTCGGTCAGGGCCGCTGCCGCCGTCTCATCGGTGACGGCGCTGAGGAAGGCGGGCAGGAGCTGGGACTGCGCCTGCTGGTCCTGCCCGGCGGGCGCCTGCAGCGCCCGGGGGCGCAGGGTCAGAAAGACCTTGAAGAAGTGCTGGTGGATGGTCCCGTCGGCGTCCTTGTGGGCGGTGAAATAGCTTTCGGGATAGTCGCCGTCCACCAGGGCCACGAACCGGTCCTTGCTGCCCTCCGACAGGACGAATCGGTTTTTGGCGTCCAGCGCGCCGTCGATGGCGTTGTTGCCGTCGCCGTCATAGTAGACCTCTACATGGTCGATGAGCACCGCCATGGAGCTGACGTCATCCAGGTTGGCGGCGTCGATGAAGGTGAAGACAGGCGCCTCCGAGCTCATATCCGCCTCGGTCAGAGGAATATCCTCGTTGCCGGCGTAGCGGCAGCCGTTGTAGAGGATCACGTCGTCGGGATCCTGGTTGAAGTTGACGGATTGGATGTTTTTCAGCTTGTTGGTGACGGTGTATACGCCCTGGTCACCGGTGCCGAAGGCGCCGCGGGACAGATAATAGGTGATGGTATCGGGGAAATAGCTTGCAAGCAGCTTCGACGTCTGGGACGTTGCCTCGTCCGCCAGCTTCGAGCAGGTGACGTCGATGGTCCGCGCGATGAATCCGCCGTCCTCAACACCGTCGGTGAGGCGGAACAGGGAGGAGAAGGTATCCTCATAGGCGCTGTCCGCGGTGGCGCCGTCCGCGGCGTGGGGCGTGGAGGGTACGATATCCACCTTGAGGCTCTGGCTCCGCTCCAGCAGGATGTTGAGCTGGTACTCGTCGTCCAGGGCGCTTTGGGTCATGCCGTCCCACTGCATGGTGATATAGAATACCTGGTTTTTGCACTCCACGGTGCCGACTTTTTCACCGGCCCGATTGGTCATAAATACGCCGTCGTTCGGGATGTCGAAGCCGCTGATGCCCGACGCGTCGATCTTCAGACGGGAGCCCACATAGAGCTCGCCCGAGTCGGAGACGCCGCCGGCGCCTTCCACGATGGAGATGGCCGGGGTGAGGGTATCATAGAGAGACTGCTCCCCTGCCGGGAGTGCGCTGCCGGGCTGGATTTTTGTATAATTCCCGGGCTCGTTCGCGTCGTTGGCGGTGTAGAGCACCAGGCCGATGCCGTGATCGCCGCCGGTGGTGCGGAAGGTCCGGCGGGCGAAGGCATAGGTGAGCACGTCCACGGAGGTGTGGTCGTTGTCGCCGCAGGTCTCGTTCCAGGAGCCGGATTCATCCTTCCACTGGTCACGCATGGCAAATTCCATGTCCATCTCCGCCACTTTGCCCCAGCGCAGGGGCTCCTCGGTGACATATTCCATGCCGCCGAAGACGTCCTTGCCCCGATCCCCGCCATAGGCTGCACCGCTCACCCATGTGCCGGCATCGTTGTAGCCGCCCTGGCTGTACCAGAAGTAGCGGCGGTCCTTTACGCCGTAAACCTCATACTTTGTCTCCAGCGTGTCCATCTCAGTGCCGCGTACCGTGGACCAGAACGAGACGTGAGGCCGCAGCCATTTGTTGCTTTCAAAGATGTTGGTGGCCTTCTGGCCCACCTCAGCAAGGCGGGTGATGAAAATGTAGTCGGAATACAGCGTGCCGTTGCCGACGACAAGCTCCGCGCGGCTGTCGAAATTGGCCGAGATCCGGGTGTAGTCGGGAATGATCTCCGTGCCGCTCTCGGTGGAGTAGGAGAAGTCCTTCAGGTCCTGCACCAGGATTTCGCCGCCGTTGTTGTTTGTGGCGGTGCGGGTCGTCCAGGCGGTGAGCTTGCTGCGGTAGTTCTGGGTGCTTTTGCCCTCGCGCAGCTGATAGCCTTCATTGTCGATGGGCATGGAGCCCAGGGCGACTTCCCAGTCGGCCCAGTAGCCGGTTTTCATATACGCATCGAGCTTTTCTTCGTATTTCGGGTTGCCGGACACGGCCTGGCCCGAGCCTGTCTCCGAAGCTCCGTTTGTTCCGGCTTCCCCGGAATCGTTTTCCGGGGCAAGATCCGCCCGACGGAAGACAAAATGCGGATTGACCACGTAGCTCTTCCTGGCGGGTTCCGCCGGAAGCAGGTCCGCCGACAGCGTTGCGGTTTCCCCGGCCTGGGTGTCCGCACGGACGGTCCCGGCCTCCGGGATCAGCGCTTCGGCCGCCGTTTCCATGGCGACGGCCTCGCCGTCGCCGCCGGCGAGCACCGAAGCCAGGTTCAGTCCGGTGGGGCTGGCGGGATCGGCGCTCTCACCGGTCAGGGTCACTGTGATCTCCGAGGCGCCCAGCGAGCACAGCTCGCCGCCGCCGCGCAGATCCGAGAGGACCAGCGTCAGGGTTTTGTCGCCGCTCCCGGCGCCGGCGATCAGCTCGATGGGGATCGAGGCCTCGTCGAGGGAGCCGGCGAAGGCCAGATCGCCCTCGGCTCTGGCGTAGTCCACGCCCTGTACGGCTGTGCCGTCCACGGTTTCATAGTGAACGGTGACGTTGTAGGTCTTGCCGCCGGTGCGCACCACGGGCACGCGGATCGCGCCCTCTGCGCGGTCAAAGGTCATTTCTTCCGCGGCAAAGCCCACCTCGGAGGCCTCGCCTGTGTCGTTGTCCGAGACCATGAGCGTCAGGGTGCTGCACATATCGCTCAGCGCGCCGCCGACGCAGCCGGTGATGGTGAACAGGCCCATCTCCGGCAGCTCGGGCAGGGCATCGTCCAGGGCCTTGACGCGGATATACTTGACGCTCTCGCCGTCGGCGAAGGTCAGCGGGAATTCGTAGACGCCGAACTCCTCGACGATCTCCAGTACGGTGCGGCCGGGATCGGCCTGGGCGTCGAGATCCTCGGGGATGGGCGGCGGCGGGGCAATGGGCTCGTATTCCTCGCCCAGCAGGGAGACGCTGCAGAGCGTCCCGTCCTCCCCGCGGTAGAGGCAGCGGAAGTCCGTGCCGGACCAGGCGTCGGTTTCCGCGTCCCACACGTCGCCCCAGACGGCGTCCAGGGTATCGCCTTCGGCGTCCCGGACGTCCTGCCAGAGCCCACGCTCCTTCACCTGCCAGCGCAGGCCCTCCGCCGCGCCGGACAGACGCAGGGTCATGGGGGTGGCGGCGTCGGGGTCCTCCGCCACGTCCGCCACCACCGCCAGGTCGCCGGGCTGCATGGTGAGCAGCTCCTCCGGCATGCCGGGGGACTGATAGGCAGCGATGGGGCTGGGATTGTCGTATTCGATCCGGATGTCGTCCCGGCCCGAGGCGGCGTAGTCATAGACCTTCTGCTCGCCCGTGGGGTCGGTGGTGATGGCGGGGGCGTAGGTGACGGTTGCCGTCACCCGGCCCACGGTGCCGCCCAGACGGTAGACCGGGATCTCGATCTCGCCTGGGATCTGGCCTCCGTCGAGGGTGGTTGCCCCGGGCTCCGCGACGTCGGCCTGGTGGGTGCCGAAGGCAAAGGTGCCGTAGGGGTAGACCTCGTCCCAGTCCTCCTCCACGGGGATCTCGCCCTCAGGTGTGGACAGGGCCGCGGGAAGCTCCGGCTGCGCGGCCTCGGCGCGCAGGGCGTCCGTCATCGGGGACGCCAGCAGCAGCACGCAGAGCAGCAGTGCCACAATGCGCTGACACAGATTTCTTTTCATCATTCTTCCTCCTCTTTCGTTGGACCTTTTCGCCTGTTCCGTTCCCGGATGCGCGAGCACAGCAGGGTGAAGCACACCCCCAGGCCAAAGCACACCATGCCCAAGAGCACGTAGCCTCCGGCCTGCGCCGAGAGAAGAAACGCGCCGTAGCCGGACGCCGCGGGGTCCGACGGCAGGTGCAGCGTTGAAAACGTCAGCACCAGGGCCAGAGCCAGCAGCACCGCCGCGCCGCTGAGCCTGCGTCTGCGCGCCTGTTCCCGCCGCCGCACGATCCGGTCCTTTCGCACCATGATCTCTCTCATGGCGTCGTCCATGGGATATCGCATAGCGTTATCACCTCCGATGTTGTTCACTTCTTAGTCGCAAAAACGCCGGAGTTTACCCACCCGAAAAATAAAAAAACCGCCATCCGGTGACGGATGGCGGGTATTGCCCGGTCATTCTCCGGGCTTCATGGCGGTGGTGCTGAGCCGGCGATAGAGGAAGAACAGGGCCAGCGCGGTCAGAAGCGGCATGCCGTAGCCTACGGCGGCGCTCAGCCCCGGCGCGGAAACCAGCAGGTTATACAGGGCGTGGAAGGTCGTGGACAGCGACAGCGCGCCCACGATGCCCGGCGCCGACAGGGCCCGGAACCTGCGGGCGATCACCAGGCCCAGGGCCAGGGTCAGCATGCTGACGATGTGCATGACGCCCACCGCCAGCCCGCGGATCATGATGAAGGCCAGACTGTCCGCACCGGCGCGCAGCAGGTGGCAGCAGTTTTCAAAGGTGGCAAAGCCCGTGCCGACGCCCACGCCGTAGAGCACGAGCTCATTGTCCGGGGATTCCAGCAGGAACAGCGCCACCAGCAGCGGCAGGAACTTCATCAGCTCCTCCACCACGGGGGAGAGGAAGATGGCGGTGTCGTTCTCGCCTATGCCGGTGACCAGGCTGAGATAGCCGCTGATGTAGGCGGCGATCAGGCAGATCCCCATGCCCAGGACGGAGGCCGCGGCGAAGCGCCGCGCGTCGCGCCGGAGGAACATCGTCGCCAGCAGCAGGGGGATCGCGATGCAAAGAAGGATGTTTTCCGCATAGATCATGCCTGCGTCACCTCCGTTGGGACGGCCCGAAGCATCAGCAGCAGGGAGGCGGTGACGGACGCATAAGCGATCACATAGTACACCCCAGCGCTCATGTACAGCATACACAGCGACCAGCAGTAGCAGCCGAAGGTCAGGCCGATTGCCTGCCGGATGCCGGCGCGGCCGCAGACGGCGCGAAGGCCAAAGAAGAACACAATGCCCAGAAGCATCAGAATGTAGCAGCCGAGATCCACTGCGCTGCGGATTGGCTCCGGCACAAAGAAGGTGGCGGCCTGGCCGGCAATGAGGATCACCGCGCCCGCACCGAGGAGCAGCCAATGGATCCGGGAGAAGGCGCCGGAGAGCTTGATGGCCCGGACGGTGCAGCACAGAAGATAGCCGAAGCACACGCCGGTGAGGATGTCATCGGCCCATTCGCCCGTCCAGGCGATCCACAGCGCAGTGCAGGCGCCGGCAAACAGGACCGTCAGACCGGCCTCCCACCGGGCGCTGCCGGTGCGAAATACCGTATTCAGCGAGACGCCCAGCAGCAGGAAACAGGCGTTTTCGCCGAGCTCGTTGGCGGCGAAGGGCATGCGTGTGCCGGGCCGGAGAAAGTCATAGGTGATCCAGTACAGATCGCTGAACAGCAGGCTGATGAGGCCGAAGAGAAAGAATACCGCCGCCATCGGCCGGGCGTCCGCGCGGATGAGCCGGCCGGTCCGCAGGATGATATACACCAGTACCGCGATCTGCACGCAGAGCAGGGGAATGACGAGTAGTTCAGGATCCATGGTTTCGCTCCGTTTCTCTCATTTTGCGCAGGTGCTGGCACAGCAGCGTCACGCATATCCCCAGGCCGAAGGACAGCACCCCGATCACCACCCAGACCGCGTGCGTCCAGAGAATCAGACTGCCATACCCGCTCATGCCGCCGACGGAAGCCTCCGGCGACGGGATGTGGGTGAGAACCAGCACCAGAAGCGCGGCGCATACCGCGCCGCAGGCGGCCTCGGCGCGCAGGGCGTACAGGAGCTTCTGCCTGCGCCGGAGGGCTTCGGCGCGGCGGAGGATGATCTCCATTTGCTGCTCAGAGGATTTCATATTCAAATCCCGTCCTTTCCAGCGCCGCGCGCAGGGCGTCGCGGCCGCGGCTTGTCAGATGATAGATCTGTTTTTTCGTTTTCCGCATGATCCGGGCGGCGTCGTCCTGGCTCATCTGCTCGAAATACAGCAGATAGAGCACCTGGCGGTATTCCTGCTTCAGGCCCGCCATCGCCTCGTAGAGCCGTCGGCTGCGCTCCGAGCGCAGCAGCTCCAGCTCCGGTGTGACGGCGCCGGGCGCCTCCTCCGGGGCGGGGACTCTCTGCCGGCGCAGATGGGACCGGGCCAGGTTCCTGCCGATGGCGAAAAGCCAGGTGCGGAAGCTGCTGCCGCCGGAGAATGCCGCGGTGCCCGAGGCGGCCACGGCGAAGGCGTCGATCATCAGATCCTCGGCGTCCTCCAGGGTGGGCACGAAGCTGCGCAGGAACAGCGTCAGCCCCTCCCGGTGGCGCTCGAGCAGGACGCGGAAGGCGTCCTCGTCTCCGGAGGCAAGATAACGCGCGTACAGCGCCTCGTCGCTTCGTTCCATACAGCCTCACCACCCTTCGATCCCACGGCGCGGATCATTTATTTCTATATACTATTGTATCGAAAAATGCGCCGAATGCAAGCCCGGAAGAGACATAAAATACCAATCCGCCCGGCCAATGAGATGATGGGATCACGGTGTATTTTTCGTTGCCATTGTTCGATTCTTATGCTATAATAATCGGCACAAATCCAACCTTGTCCGCGGCAGCCGCTGCGCAGGGGGACAGGGGGAAGCTATGGATCGGAGATTGTTCGGCCAGGCCATGGCCAAGTTTTTTGCCGGGCTCTTGTTTGTCGCTGTCCCGTTGTTTGTCAGCGCGGGTACGCTGCGCTGGCCCCAGGCCTGGCTTCTGCAGGGCATTCTGTTCGTGCCCATGTTTGCTGCGGGGATTCTCATGATGCTGAAGAATCCGGCGCTGCTGGAAAAACGGCTGCACGGCAGGGAGGAGCAGGGCGAACAGAGGACCGTGATCGCTGTGAGCGGCGTGATGTTTTTGAGCGCCTTCATTGTCGCCGGGCTGAATTTCCGCTTCCGGTGGACCGCTCTTCCGCCCTGGGTATCCTGGGCCGCGGCGGCGGTGTTCCTGCTGGGGTATGGCCTGTACGCCGAGGTGCTGCGGGAGAATACCTACCTGTCCCGGACGGTGGAGGTGCAGCAGGATCAGAAGGTCATCGATACCGGCCTGTACGGCGTTGTCCGCCATCCGATGTATATGGCCACGCTGCTGCTGTTCCTTTCCATGCCCCTGGTGCTGGGCTCGCTTCCGTCCTTTGTCATCCTGCTTGTCTACCCGGCGCTCATCGTAAAGCGGATCCGAAATGAGGAGCAGGTGCTCACGCAGGGTCTGGAGGGCTATCGCGCGTATAAAGCGCGGGTGAAATACCGCATGATCCCCTTCCTTTGGTGAGCGCACCGGAGGACCATACAAATACCCGGCGGCTTCCCGCCGACGCTGCAACGGAGGATTACCATGAAACTCATCGACGGACTGAAAAACGACAAGCCGACGCTCTCCTTTGAGGTGTTTCCCCCGAAGAACGAGACCACCCTGGAGGACGTGATGGCAACCACGCAGCAGATTGCCGCCCTGCGCCCGGCTTTTGTCAGCGTGACCTACGGCGCCGGCGGGGGCACCAGCCGCTATACCCTGGCCATCGCCGAGAATATGTACAAGACCACCGGCGTCCCCACCCTGGCCCACCTGACCTGCATCTCCTCCACCCGGCAGACCGTGGCCGAGCGCATCGCGGACATGCGCGAGCACGGCATCGAGAACGTCATGGCCCTGCGGGGCGACCTGACACCGGAGCAGAAGGGGAGCGACCGCTCGGGCTGGGACTATCACCATGCCAGCGAACTGGTGCGCGAGCTCAAGGCCGCCGGGGATTTCTGCATCGGCGGCGCCTGCTATCCGGAGGTCCATCCCGAGAGCGCCGACAGCCGGGAGGATATTGCCCATTTGAAGGAAAAGGTGGACGCCGGCTGCGACTTCCTGACCTCCCAGATGTTCTTCGACAACAGCCTGTACTACAGCTTCCTCTACCGCGTGCGGGAGGCGGGTATCACCGTGCCCATCTTCCCGGGCATCATGCCCATCACCGCCGCCGGCCAGATCAAGCGGGCCATGGAGCTGTCCGGCTCCTTCATGCCCCATCGCTTCCTGGCCCTGGTGGACCGATTCGGCTCGGACCCCGCCGCCATGAAGCAGGCGGGCATCGCCTATGCCACCGACCAGATCATCGACCTGTACGCCAACGGCGTGAAGAATGTCCATGTCTACACCATGAACAAGCCCGATGTGGCCGCAAAAATTATGGATAATCTCTCTGCGATCCTTGCATGACGGCAGATCCCATGGCCCGGCGCTGTGCGCCGGGCCCAGCGTGTCAAAAAAGTATATTTGCCACGCTGCGTGCGTTTCCCAAACTTTAGGAAAAAGTTTGGGAAACGGTTTGATTGGACGCGAAAGGAAACCCTGACGGTTTCCTTTCACACTTTCCTTCCCTCCGATTCTTGAAGCCTTCCAAGTTTTTTGACAGTCTCTGGCCCGGCGCTGTGCGCCGGGCCTTCTGCGTCTGCGGGAGGCGGCATTTACAATTCCTTCCACGGAGTTGATTGTCCGGGAGAAATGTATTATAATAACGAAACCGGCCCTGCCGGTATTATAGAATCAATGGAGACGAGTCCATGTCGAGACGATCAGATAAGCGCGCGCGCAGGTGGTTCCGCCTGGATAACGCGGCGCTGATTTTTCCCGCGATCATGCGCAGACACTGGAACAACTGCTTCCGCCTGTCCGTGACGCTGGGGGAGGCGGTGGACCCGGCGACCCTGGCCCGGGCGGTGCAGTCCCTGGAGCCCCGGTTTCCGACGGTGTTCGTGCGCCTGCGCACCGGGTTCTTCTGGTATTTCCTGGAGCAGATCCGGGAGCCGGTGCGGGTCCAGCCGGAATATGCCTATCCCCTGACCCATATGAGCCGGTCCGAGCTGCGCCGGAGCTGCCTGCGGGTGCTGTATTTCCGCAATCGCATTGCCGTGGAGTTCTTCCACTCCGTCACCGACGGCACCGGCGGGCTTGTATTTCTGAAAAACCTCACGGCGCAGTATCTGAGGCTGCGCTACGGGGCTGAGATCCCCTTCGAGGAAGGGCTCCTTGATCCGGGTGCCGCGCCCCGGCCGGAGGAGCTGCGCGACTGCTTCCAGGAGTGCGCCGGACCCCGCGCCGCCGGCGGCGCAGAGGAGAAGGTCCTGCGCCTGCAGGGCACCCCGGAGCCGGATCGCTTCCGCCATCTGATCACCGGCGTGGCGGATACCCGGGCCCTGCTGGACGCCGCCCATGCCCAGGGCGTGTCCGTCAGCGCCTTCCTGGCGGCGGTGATGGCCGAGGCTGTACAGCGCCGCCAGGCCGCCGAGCAGCCGCCGCGTCGGTGGAGGCCCGTCAAGATCACGGTGCCGGTGAATCTGCGCAGGCTCTTCGGCATGGATACCATGCGAAATTTCGCCCTCACGGTGAACATCGGCTTCGATCCCCGGGACGGAGAATACTCTCTGCCGGAGCTGTGCCGGCAGATGACTCATCAGCTTGCCGCCGAGGCCGTGCCCCAGAAGATGTCCGCCAAGATCGCCGCCAACGTCAATCCCCAGCGCAGCCTGGCGCTGCGGCTGGCGCCGCTGCCCCTCAAGACCTTTGTCATGCGCCTGGTCTACAGCGCCCGGGGAGAGAGCGGCGGCTGCCTGAACGTGTCGAATCTCGGCCGGGTGACGGTCCCGGCGGCCATGGCGCCCTATGTCGAGCGCTTTGAGTTCATCATCGGCGTGCAGTATACCTACCCCAACAATTGCTCCGTGCTCAGCTACGGAGAAAAAACCTATATCAATATGATCCGCAGCATCCGGGAGTCGGAGCTGGAGCGGCTGTTCTTCTCCCGCCTGGTGGAGCTGGGCGTCCCTGTGGAGATCGAAAGCAATGAAAGAAAGGATTGAGCCATGTACTGTGTCAAATGCGGCGTGAAGCTGACGGACGGGGCGAAGGCCTGCCCGCTGTGTCAGACGCCGGTCCTGTATTCCGACGGCGCGGCCGCGGAGGAGCGCTACTCTGACCGCTATCCCGCCGAGCACCGCCACGGGAAGTACGTGCTGCTGGCCCTGCTGACGGCGGTGATGGTCGCCGCGGGGCTCATCTGCCTGATCCTCTGCCTGAAGACCTTTGGCAGGGCAAGCTGGTCGGGCTATGTGCTGCTGGGCCTGGCCCTGGCCTGGATCGTGCTGATCCTGCCGCTGTGGTTCCGGCGTTGGCATCCGTTCGTTTTCCTGTCGGTGGATATCGCGGCGATCTGCGGCTTTCTGGTCTATGTCAACGGCGTCACCGGCGGGCACTGGTTTTTGCCCTTCGCCTTCCCGGTCACGATGCTGATGGGGGCGCTGCTGCTGGCTGCCGTGGCGCTGTTTCGCCGGGTACAGCGGGGCAGGCTCCGTCTGACGGCGGTGCTGATCATCTGCGTGGGTCTGAGCTGCATGCTCATCGAGCTGTTTGAGCACATCGCCGCCCATGGCAACGGGCGTGAAGCTCTGCGTTGAGCCCATGACACGATATCCGCAACTCGGGCATACGTATGCGTTGTCTGGAATTTCGTTATTGCAAATTGGGCAAACGTTCGTCATTTTCGTTCCTTTTCATTGCCGTCTCAACACTACGTGGGACTCAATACGTTATCGTCCAAAATCGGCATTACATTGTATACCTCAGACCTATCGGCAGGGTCGATCGCATTCGAGCCGCCAGTAACGTCTTGCCACCATATCACCAACGCCTCAATCGGATTAGGAGCAGCCAGATCTTGGCAGGCGACGAGGTCTTGCTGGGCAATCACTTCGTTGTGCTGCTTGAATGTTATCGTGCCGACCTTGTCTCCGGCACGGACATTCCCGTGCAGCTCGTTGAGCTCGACCACCTGGCTCACATTTCCCTCGAGGTCGAAGATGGTGATTGAGGCATTTGGGTCTGCCATTGTTGCAGACACCGTCTTGTCAGGCCAGTCCAGATGGGCAACATCTGCAATCACTGGAACTTCCCTGGCTTCGGCTCCTCGACCCATCGATGCGTACTTGTCGATATTTGCAAGCTTCAGGTTTGCTACGTGCTCATAGCCCCATTCGAAAAGCGTCTGCGTATCGATGAATCGTTGATACTCATCGCTCGACCCGAGAACTACCGAATAGAACTCGCGTCCTTCATTGTTTGCAGCGCCCATGAACGATGGACCTGCAAGGAGCGTTACTCCCGTCTTGATCCCAATCGCCTTGTCATACATTTCGAGAAGCAAGTCGGTCGTCTCAAGGTCGATTGACTCCTTCGCACCTTCGCGGGTGACCTGAATCGTCGTCGAACCACCCGAAACGATTTCGCGAATCCTTTGATAGGACATTGCGCAGCGAGCAACGAGCGCTTGGTCGTGTGCCGTGCTATGCAGCTCACCGGCGTATTCTTCATCATCAAGACCATGCGGGTTCTCGTACACCGTGTTTGTGCATCCCAATTCAGCAGCTTTCGCGTTCATGGCAGCAACGAACACCTCAACCGGATCGTCGCCGAGACTCGGGTTTGAAGCAATCATCGAAGACCCAACGGCTTCTGCAATAGCAAGTGCCGCATCGTTTCCCGACGGCACAAGCAGGGCTTTTAGCGCTGTCTCAAAATCCATGACATCGCCCTCTTGGAGCCCAGCACTGGACTCGCCGATCAATGCCGCCGCTTCGCTCACGCTTATATGAAGATCGGCAGGAGCGTTGTCTATAGCAACGATTGCAGTCATGACTTTTGTCAAAGATGCAATTTGAGATTCGTCGTCACCCAATCGAGAGAACAGCACATTTCCATCCGAATCCATGAGGACAGCGAACTCGGCATCTATCGAAGGGCATTCCGCGACAGACAGCCCCCTCTCGCCCACCGTCGCTCCGCCCACGATATCGGCTTTGAGCACTTCAGCATGAGCCTGAACAGGTAATGCGCATATTGCGAATAGGGAAAGCAGGAACGCGATTACGAGCGTACACGCAAAACTCATGCGCTCTGCATGTCCGGCCGTTGTGGCGCATGAAGCGCTGTTCATTTCACCTCTTACCATGAAGCGCCCTCGTCTTCGTCATCTGCCTTATGCGCAAGAGGCTCGGTATCAGTGCCTGGACCAACAATGATGACTTCCTTCTTCGGCTGATAAACAGAGGTGTAGGACTCATCGATGAGCACTTCCCCGCTCGCATCGGTGACTTTTCTCGTCACGGTGATGCTGCTTCCATCTTCACCGGCGGTATCGGTGTAGTACTGACCGGCAGACAGCCAATCCGATTCCTCGAACTTGGTCGTATAGGTTTCTCCCATGATCCATTCACCCTGTTCGGATGTAACGGTTCGTCCGGTGTAGACACTGTAGAGACGAGCTGTGACGGAGTGATCGGTGTAGGACATCTTCAAGATGATGTCGCTCGGCGTGTCGTTCACCCACCTGAGGTCGAGCTCGCCGTAGCTTACGGCAGCATCTCTGCCGTCAGGATAGCTATGCATGTGTTCAGTGTGGTTATGACGCTCGGAAACGGGCATACCAGCCTCGAACACAGCATTGAAGACTGTTGTCGCGACCTGGCAGATACCGCCACCGATCGAGTCGACATGCTCGCCACCGATAATCGAACCGGCAGAAGCAAACGGTGGATCCTTCGTCGTATCGCCGGAGTGATCGTTGTAACTCCATTCACCACCATTGGCTTCAATGATGGTGTCGTTGAGGATGTCGGCAACCGTTCTAATGTTGTGGTTGCGGTTCTCGGTGCCTTCGTAGTTCGAGAACTCGGTCGTGTACTCGCCGATAACGGTCAAAATACCAAGATCGACCGCTTCGTCGAATGTCAAAGCACCCGGGGCGTTCGATGTCTCTATCGCGAATTCACCGGGAGATGAAGCGGTCGTGTCGCTGAACGTCTTCCCATCTTCGCCGTAAAGTGCAACGCCAAGCTCTTGAACAGCTGGTGCGACAAGCGGGATTTCACCATCGCCAGAAGTTGAAACAATGATTTCGTCAGCAAACTTCGCGATGCTCACCGTGACATCCTCAGACGTCACGTTGGCCTTTACGCCCTTAACTACAGCAGGAATGGCTGCGTCCTCGTTAATAGACGCGACAAGCTCGTACCCGTTATCGGCTTCCTTTACCTCGACCTTCGTCCATGACGCGAGGTCTTCAGGAGATGCGGTCCAGCTATCGTTTTCATAGGTGAATGTCGCCCCAGCAGCTATTGAGCGATTGATGCCGTCGCTCGTTTGCTGCGCCTGCTCGTACGTTGTACGCGAAGGAGCAGCAACTGCTTCAGCAATGAACGATGAACTGCCGGAAATGCCGAGCATTGAATCGGAAATCTTCTTTGCGAAATCATTGCGATCGACCATGACGCCTTGCTTGCCCTCAACCGGGTGTGCTGCACCATTTTCAAGAGCAACCGTCGCATCTATGCGCGGATCGCCGATCGTCTTGTCTACCGTTGCGGCGAAATCTTCAAGTTTTGCCTCGTCGAATTGGACTTGAAGAGGGATTTCACTGCCGAACAACATGACGCCGAGACGCCCGAACGGCCCAGCATGCCGCCCTGCTTCGAGCGCTTTGTCTGCGA
>CADBKB010000007.1 GCA_902795095.1 Oscillospiraceae bacterium | reverse complement strand
GGGGCAAGGCCCGCCCTTCGCGTCCAATCAAAAAGATTTCCGGCAAACTGCCGGAAATCTTGCAAGGGGCCGTTGCAAAATGCATTTTGCAACGGCCCCATGTCGTTTTTGTTGCTTACACCGCCTCGCCCTCCAGGGTTTTGGTGGCGTAGGCGTTCAGGTCCTGGCCGGCGGTGTGGCCCGCCAGGTATTCATAATAGCCCTGGGCGCCGATCATGGCGGCGTTGTCGCCGCACAGGGAAAGGGGCGGCACATAGAGCGTCGCGCCGGCGTCGGCGCAGGCCCGGGTGAAGTCCGCCCGGATGCGGGAGTTGGCCGACACGCCGCCGGCGATGGCGAGCTTTTTACAGCCCGTTTCCCGCAGGGCCTGCATGGTGCGGGGCACCAGGGTATCGCTCACCGCCCGGGAGAAATCCGCGCACAGATCGGGGATGTTCAGCGTCTCGCCCACCTGCTCGGCGTGGTGGATAAGGTTCAGCGCCGCGGTCTTGAGACCGGAGAAGGACATATCCAAAGGGTTGCCCGAGAGCTTGGCCCGGGGCAGGTCATAGCGCCCCTCGGCGCCCTGCCGGGCCGTGCGGTCCAGGGCCGCGCCGCCGGGATAGGGCATGCCCAGCACCCGCGCCACCTTGTCAAAGCACTCCCCCGCCGCGTCGTCCCGGGTCCCGCCCAGGATGCGCATTTTTGTATAGTCCTCCACCGCCAGGATCATGGTGTGCCCGCCGGAGACCACCAGGCACAAAAAGGGCGGCTCCAGCTCGGGGAAGGCCAGATAGTTGGCGGCGATGTGGCCGCGGATATGATGCACCGGGATCAGGGGCACGCCCAGGCGCAGGGCTGCGGCCTTGGCAAAGTTGACCCCCACCAGCACCGCGCCGATGAGGCCCGGCGCATAGGTGACGGCCACGGCGTCGATGTCCTGCCGGGTCACCCCCGCCCGCGCCAGGGCCTGGTCGGCCAGGGCGTAGATGCACTCGATGTGCTTGCGCGAGGCGATCTCCGGCACCACGCCGCCGTAGATCCGGTGCAGCTCCACCTGGGAGCTGATACAGTCGGTCAGCACCTCCCGCCCGTCGCGCACCAGGGCGACGGCGGTCTCGTCGCAGGAGGATTCCACCGCGAGAATTAACATGTTCACCAGTCCTTTCGGAGGATGAGCGCATCCTCCGGGGGATGTTGATAGTATCTGGGCCGTCTGCCCACCTGGCGGAAGCCCAGGGACTCGTACAGGGCAATGGCCGCTTCATTGGAGGCGCGCACCTCCAGGGTCAGGCAGTGGTTGTCCTCCGCCAGTTCCCAGAGCAGCCGCTCCACCAGGGCTCTGCCGACGCCCTGCCGCCGATAAGCGGGGGCCACGGCCAGATTCATCATATCGCTCTCCCCCAGCACGCTCTGGCTGCCGATGTAGCCCGCGACGGCGTCGCCGTCCAGGGCCGTCAGCCAAAGGCTGAGGGGATTTTCCAGCTCATGCAGCAGGGAGGCTTCGTCCCAGGGTGCGGAAAAATTCTCCCGCTCCAGCTGCGCGATCTGCGCCACATGGGCGCGCTCCATCGGTACGATCTTCATCACTTCGCCTCGTACCAGCTCGCGCCCTGCTTGGCCTCCGCCACCAGGGGCAGGGAGAGCTTCGCGGCGCTCTGCATTTCCCGGGTGACGATGGTCTTCACCAGTTCTGCCTCCCAGGGCGGGCACTCCACGATCAGCTCGTCGTGCACCTGCAGCACCAGCTGCGCCTGCAGGGCCTCCCGCTCCAGGGCCTCGGAGACCCGGAGCATGGCCAGCTTGATGATGTCCGCGGCGCTGCCCTGCACGGGCGTATTGAGCGCCACCCGCTCAGCGCCGGAGCGGACGTTGAAATTCGAGCTCTTGAGCTCGGGGATGTTCCTTCTTCTGCCGAAGATGGTGGTCACGAAGCCGTCGCGCTTCGCGCCCTCCACCACGTCGTGCATATAGCGCCGGACGCCGGCGAACCGGGCCAGGTAATTGTTGATATAGTCCTCCGCCTCCCAGACGCTCACGCCCAGATCCTCAGACAGGGACCACTTGGAGATGCCGTAGACGATGCCGAAGTTCACCGCCTTGGCGCTGCGGCGCATGGCGGGGGTGACCTCGTCCAGGGGGACGCCGAAGACCTGGGATGCGGTGACCCGGTGGAAGTCCTCGCCGGACAGGAAGGCCGCGCGCATATTGGCGTCGTCGGCGATGTGGGCCAGAACCCGCAGCTCGATCTGGCTGTAGTCCGCGTCCACCAGCACCCAGCCGGGCCGGGCGACGAACATCTTGCGGATCTCGCTGCCCAGCTCCGTGCGCACGGGGATGTTCTGCAGGTTCGGATCCGTGGAGCTGAGTCTGCCCGTGGCGGTGACCATGTTCTGCAGCTTCGTGCGAATGCGCCCGTCGGGCTCCACCACCTTCAGAAGGCCCTCGGCGTAGGTGGAGCGGAGCTTCGTGAGCATCCGGTACTCCATGATCCGTTCCACGATGGGATGGCGGCCCCGGAGCTTCTCCAGCACCTCGACGTTGGTGGAGTAGCCGGTCTTGGTCTTCTTCACCGGGGGCAGATTCAGCTTATCAAACAAAATCTCCCCCAGCTTTTTGGTGGAATTGATGTTGAACTCCTCGCCCGCGTCGGCAAAAATGGCCGCCTGGCAGGCGTCGATGCGCTGGGAGAGCATGTCGCCGAAGGCGCGCAGGGCCGTTTCGTCCACGGCCACGCCGGCGTCCTCCATCTGCGCCAGCACCCGGCACAGGGGCAGGTCAATGTCGTAATACACCTTGTCCAGACCCAGCGCGAGGAGCTTTTCCTCCAGGATCGGGCGTAGCTGCCACAGGGCGAAGGCCTTCGCGGCGGGATCGTCCGGCAGTTCCCGGGAAAGATACTGCAGCGCCAGCTTCTCCAGGCTGTAGTCCCCCGTGGTGGGGTCGAGCACATAACCCGCCAGCGCCGCGTCAAAAAAGCCGGCGCCTGCCGGCAGCTCCAGAGCCGCCAGGGAATGATAGAAATTCTTGAGATCGCACACGGTTTTCGGCGTATTCCCGCCAAAAAGCGCCGCGAAATATTCTTTGTTTTCGGAAACCGGCACGCAGATGGCGCCCGCCTCACAGGCCAGGGCGATCTCCCCGTCTCCGATCCAAAGGGCGCAGGCGGTCTGGGCCGGGGGCAGGGCCTCCAGCGTGTTCATCTGCTCCTCCGTCGCGCTCCCCGGCGCGCAGTCATCCTCGAAAGCGCAGCCGCGCAGGCCGTAGCGGTCGATGAGGCGGGTGAATTCCAGCTTCACAAACAGGTCGTAGAGCTGCTTTCCCTGCACGCCCTTGCGCAGGCAGGCCTCCGGGGTAAAGTCAATGGGCGCGTCGCAGCGGATGGTGGCCAGGTCATAGGACAAAAAGGCCATGTCCTTCCCCGCCTCTAACTTCTCGCGCAGCTTGGGCCGGATGGACTTGTCGTCCAGATGCTCGTACACGCCCTCCAGGGTGCCGAAATCCAGCAGGAGCTGGCCGGCGGTCTTGGGGCCGATGCCGGCCACGCCGGGGATGTTGTCCGAGCTGTCGCCCATGAGGCCCTTGAGGTCAATGAGGCGGATGGGCGCAAAGCCGTACTCGTCCCGGAAGGTCTGCTCGTCGTAGAGCACCTCGCCCTTGGTCGTGATCAGCCGGACGGTCACATGCTCGTCGATGAGCTGCAGGCTGTCCCGGTCGCCGGTGGCGATGACGCAGTCCCAGCCGGCGGCCGCGCATTTTTTCCCCACGGTGCCGATGACGTCGTCCGCCTCCCAGCCCTGGCAGGCGAAGATGGGGATATTCATGGCCCGCAGCACATCCTTCATCACGGGCATCTGCTGGGCAAGCTCGTCGGGCATGCCGTGGCGGGTGGCCTTGTACCCGTCGTACTTCTCGTGGCGGAAGGTGGGGCCGTGGAGATCGAAGGCCACGCACAGCGCGTCCGGCGCGTCCTCGTTCTCCAGCCGCTGCATGATATTCAGAAATCCGAAAATGGCATGGGTATAGAGCCCCTCCCGGGTGGTCAGGGGCCGCACGCCGAAATAGGCGCGGTTGATGATGCTGTTGCCGTCGAGGATCATCAGCTTCATGACGGTAGCCTCCGGTGAAGTAATCAGATTCTCTTCCACTTGGCGCCCTGGGCCGTGTCGATGACCTCGATGCCCCGGGCCTTGAGCTCGTCGCGGATGCGGTCGGCCTCGGGCCAGTTTTTGGCCTTCTTGGCCTCGGCGCGCGCCTTGACGATGGCGTCGATCTCGGGGTCGCCCTCGCCTTCGATGACGATCTCGCCCACGGTCTTCACCGTGGCGGCCTCCTTCGCCTTCTGGGCCTTGGCCTTCTCGATCAGATCCAGGGACAGCACATAGTCGAAGTCCGCGATGGCGGCCAGCTTGGTGGCGTCGTTGGTATCGGCCTTGAGGGCGTCGTAGACCGCGGTGATGGCCAGGGAGGTGTTGATGTCGCTGTCCAGGGCCTTTTTGAACTTCTCCTTGAGCGCCGCCAGGGCGGCCTCGTCCACGGGGGCCTTGTCGTCAAAGTCCAGGGCCGCGATGCGGCCGATGAGCTTGCCGTAGGTCTTGGCGGCGTTGTCCAGGTTCTCGTAGGTGAACACCAGGTTCTTGCGATAGTGGCTCTGCAGGCAGAACAGGCGGTAGACCAGGGGGTCATAGCCCTTGGACTCCAGCAGGGACACCGTGAGGAATTCGCCGGTGGACTTGGACATCTTGCCGCTGTTGGTATTCAGATGCAGCACATGGAACCAGAAATTGCACCACTTGTGGCCCAGGAAGGACTCTGACTGGGCAATTTCGTTGGTGTGGTGGGGGAAGGCATTGTCGATGCCGCCGCAGTGGATGTCCAGATCCTCGCCCAGGTGCTTCATGCTGATGCCGGAGCACTCGATGTGCCAGCCGGGATAGCCCACGCCCCAGGGAGAGTCCCACTTGAGGGCCTGGTCCTCGAACTTGGACTTGGTGAACCAGAGGACGAAGTCGTTCTTGTTGCGCTTGTTCAGGTCCTCCTCCACGCCCTCGCGGACGCCCACGGCCAGATCCTCCTCATTGTGCTCGTTGAACACATAGTAGCGGTCCAGCTTGGAGGTGTCGAAGTAGACGTTGCCGCCGGCCAGATAGGCATAGCCCTTCTCGATCAGGGTGGAGACGATCTTGATATACTCATCGATGCAGTTGGTGGCGGGCTCCACCACGTCGGGGCGCTTGATGTTGAGCTTTTTGCAGTCGTCAAAGAAGGCGTCGGTGTAGTAGGCGGCGATCTCCATGACGGTTTTGTGCTCCCGGCGGGCGCCCTTGAGCATCTTGTCCTCGCCGGTGTCGGCGTCGGAGGACAGATGGCCCACGTCGGTGATGTTCATGACGCGCTTGACGTTGTAGCCCTCATAGCGCAGGGCCTTCTCCAGCACGTCCTCCATGATGTAGCTGCGCAGATTGCCGATATGGGCAAAGTGATAGACCGTCGGGCCGCAGGTGTACATCTTGACGATATCGGGATGGTTCGGAACGAACAGTTCCTTCTTTCTGGTTGCGGAATTATACAGATACATGGCGATTCTCCTTTATATGAAAGCCCGCCCCTTGCATGCAAGAGGCGGGCAAAATGCACGCGGTTCCACTCTCGTTTCGGAGCTCAGGCTCCCTTTCGGCACTGACGCGGCCGCGGACGGGGATCTCTCCCTCGCTCCCGGATGCACTTCGCGGCGCCCCGACCGGACGCGCTTGCAGCCATGGCGCATCCTCTCTGCTGTCGGCACTCGCCGGTACTCTTTCCGATCCACGCGATATTCAGTTGGAATTATAGTAGCATGAAGAAGGGGGCAAGTCAATCCTTCTTCTTGAGGTTCAGCACATCCCAGTTCTGCACGAAGTACTCGACGCCGGAATAGAGGGTGGTGACGACGATGACGGCGATCACGACCAGGTCCAGCCACTTGAGTTGATAGAACACGATCATGAAGCACAGACCCACCATGGTGGCGAAGGTCTTGATCTTGCCGGACATGCCGGCGGCGATAACGCGGCCGTTGCCTACGGCGATCAGACGCAGGCCGGTGACGGCGAATTCGCGGGTCAGCACGATCATCAGCGCCCAGGCGGGGAAGATGCCCCACTCACAGAAGATGGTCATGGCGGAGATCACCAGCAGCTTGTCCGCCAGGGGATCAAGGAATTTGCCGAAATCAGAAACCTGGTTGCGGGAACGGGCGATCTTGCCGTCCACAAAATCCGTCAGGCTGGCGATGATGAACACGGCCAGGGCGACCCACTTGAGGGCGTCCGTCGCCTTGCTCAGATACAAAAACAGCATGAACACGGGGATCAGGACCACGCGGACCAATGTGATTTTACTTGCAGTTGTCATTGTTCTTCCTCCCTTGCGGCGGCGCCATACAGTTCACCGTCAATTGATTTTTCTATTCTGACCGGGACGAACGACCCGGTTTTGACGACTTTCTCCGAAGTAAACCAAACTTTTCCGTCGATTTCCGGCGAATCGGCATAGCTGCGGCCGAAATAGAGATCCCCGACCGGATCATAGCCATCGCTCAGGATCTCCAGAGTCGAGCCGATCAGAGCCGCCTGGTGCTCGTCCATGATGCGCGACTGCAGCTCCGTGACGATGTCGGCGCGGCGGACGGCGGTGGCCTCGTCGGGCCGCGGCATTTCGGCCGCAGGCGTCCCCTCCTCCGGGGAGTAGACGAACACGCCCACCCGCTCCAGCCGGAATTCCCGCAGGAAATCGCACAGCTCGTCGAATTCCGCCTCGCCTTCCCCGGGCAGGCCGGCGATGAGGCTGGTGCGGATCACCGCGTCGGGCAGCTTCGCCCGGATCGTGCGGATCAGGTTTTCCAGATAGGCCCGGCTGCCCCGGCGGCGCATGGCCTTGAGGATGCCGTCGTTCACATGCTGGATGGGGATATCCAGATAATTCACGAGCTTCGGCTCTTCGGCGAACACGTCCAGCAGCTCCGGGGTGATGGACTCGGGATAGAGGTAGTGCACCCGCACCCAGTGGACGCCGTCGATGCGGCACAGCGCGCGCAGCAGCTCCGGCAGCAGCTTCCGGTGCCCCGGCAGGTCCACGCCGTAGAGCGTGGTATCCTGGGCCACCACGATGAGCTCCTTCACCCCGTCGGCCGCCAGGGACCTGGCTTCCGAGAGCACCTCCGCCATGGGCCGGCTGCGATAGCGGCCCCGGAGCTGGGGAATCACGCAGTAGGCGCAGCGATTGGAGCAGCCCTCGGCGATTTTTAAGTAAGCGAAGTGGGCGGGGGTGGTGAGGATGCGCCCGGTCTCTGGCACGGGGGCGTCGATGTCGCCGAATTCCGACACCGTCCGGCCCTCCATCACCTGCCGGGCCGCAGACGCGACGTCATAGTAGCTGCCGGTGCCCAGCACGCCGTCCACCTCGGGCATTTCGTTCAGTATTTCTTCCTGATATCGCTGGGCCAGGCAGCCGGTGACCAGGATCTTGCCGATCCGGCCGGCCTTCTTTAATTCGCCCATGGCGATGATATGGTCGATGGCCTCACTCTTGGCCGCGTCGATAAAGCCGCAGGTATTGATGATCACCAGGTCCGCGCCGTCCGGGTCCGCCAGGATCTCGTGGCCCGCCTCGCGCATGCGAAACATCATCTGCTCGCAGTCCACCTGGTTCTTCGCGCAGCCCAGGGAGATAAATCCAACGCGCATTATTCCTCCTCCAATGCTTCCGCATCGCCGTGCCTGCGCAGGCCCGCGGAAATATCGCTCCAGTCAAAGCCGCGGCGGGCCAGAGCGTCAGCCACGCGCTTGCGCGCCTTCGGGTCCGGCGTACCGCGCAGATTGGCGCGCAGATAATCGTCGATGGGTCCCTCCGGCGCGGGCACGGCCTCCAGGGCTTCGTCCCAGTACTCCCGGGGGATCTTTTTCTCAAACAGCATCTGCCGGATGCGGCGCGCTCCGTAGCCCCGGCGCACGCCCCGCTCCACGATCTGCCGGGCGGTCCTGGCGTCGTCCACCAGGTTTAGTTCCTGCAGCCACTGCACCGCCTCGGCGGCGTCGGCCTCCGAAGCGCCCTTGCGGCGCAGGCGGTCGCCCAGCTCCCGTCCGGAGACGGTGGTGGCGGAGATGATATTCACCGCCCGCTGGCGGGCGTCGGCCTTTCTCTCAGCCTCGCGCACCCGCCGGAGCTCCTCCTCGTCCAGCTCCCGCCCGGTGTACAGATATAGATCCGCGATCACCGCCGGCGGCAGCTTGAGGGTCGTGCCGTCGGAAAGCTCCACCCGGTGCCGGCCCCGCCGGTCGGGCGAGGCGGCGATGGAAAGGACGGTCATTCGTCGCCGAAGTCGTCGGCGGAGATATCCACGGGCTTGGCCGCCGCCCGTGCCTGGGGCTTGCGGCTGGCCTGGCGCTCATAGAGCTTGGCGCGGATCTGCTGCTCCACCCGGTCGGCCACCTCGGGATTATCCATGAAGTACTGCTTGACGCTGTCGCGGCCCTGGCCGATGCGCTCGTCGCCCATGGAGAACCAGCTGCCGGACTTGCTGACGATTTCCATATCCACCGCCAGATCCACCATCTCGCCGTACTTGGAGATGCCCTCGCCGTACATGATGTCGAAAATTGCCTCGCGGAAGGGAGGCGCGACCTTATTCTTGATGACCTTGACCCGGGTGCGGTTGCCGATGACCTCGCCGCCCTGCTTGATGGCCTCGATGCGGCGCACGTCCAGGCGGACGGAGGAATAGAACTTCAGCGCGTTGCCGCCGGTGGTGGTCTCGGGGTTGCCGTACATGACGCCGATCTTCATACGCAGCTGGTTGATGAAAATGACCACGCAGTTGGTCTTGGAGATGGTGCCGGCCAGCTTGCGCAGGGCCTGGGACATCAGCCGGGCCTGCAGGCCCATGAAGCTGTCGCCCATCTCGCCCTCGATCTCCGCCCGGGGCGTCAGCGCCGCCACGGAGTCCACGACCACCGCGTCCACCGCGCCGGAGCGCACCAGGGCGTCGGCGATCTCCAGGGCCTGCTCGCCGGTATCCGGCTGGGAGACCAGCATGGAGTCGATATCCACGCCGATGGCCGCGGCATAGACCGGATCCAGGGCGTGCTCAGCGTCGATGAAGGCCACCTCGCCGCCGCGCTTCTGGGCCTCGGCCAGAATGTGCAGGGCCAGGGTGGTCTTGCCGGAGGACTCGGGACCGTAGATCTCAATGATGCGTCCCTTGGGCACGCCGCCGATGCCCAGCGCCGCGTCCAGGGCAAGGGAGCCCGTGGGAATGGCGTCCACGTTCATTTCGGGGCGGTCGCCCAGGCGCATGACAGCGCCCTTGCCGAAGTTCTTCTCGATCTGATGCAGCGCTGCCTGGAGGGCCTTGCGCTTGTCGTCCGCGGGGGCGGGAGCTTCATAGGCGGGTTTCTTTGTTGCCATAGGTTCGTCCTCTCATTTCTTCCGGGCCAGCACCGCCCGGATCACGTTTCTCAGGTCTTTTTTTGTCGTCACAATCTCAAATCCGTGCTCGCACAGCAGGGCGCATACCGCCTCCTGCTGCCCCATGCCGAACTCAAAGCAGACAAAGCCGCCGGGGTTCAGCGCGCCGGTATAGTTCTCCAGGATTGCCCGGTACAGGTCCAGGCCGTCGGGCCCGCCCCGCAGGGCCAGGGCCGGCTCGTAATCCGCCACCTCCGGGGGCAGCGCCTCCATCTCGGCGTCCGTCACATAGGGCGGATTGGATACCAGCAGGTCGAATTTGCCCAGAAAGGCCGTGGCCGGCCGGCGTGCGTCGAGCTGCAGGCAGGTGACGCGGCCGCCCAGATGCAGATCCTGGACGTTCTTCTTCGCCACCCGCACCGCCGCCGGGGACACGTCCCCCAGCACCACCCGGGCGTCCTTCACCCGCCGGGCCACCGCCAGGCCGATGCAGCCCGTGCCGGTGCACAGGTCCAGGACCCGGGGCTCCGCGTGCAGGTGCATGGCCGTGCGGATCGCCAGGTCCGTCACCGCCATGGTGTCGTCCCGGGGGATGAGGGTATCCGGCGTGACGGTGAGGGTCATGCCGGCGAAATCCCACTGGCCCAGGATGTAGGCCAGGGGCTCCCCCGCCCGGGCTCTTTCCAGAAAGCGGTCCATCGTCTCGCCGATGGCCTCGGAGGCATAGATATCGCAGTCGGCGATGATGGCCTCCGGCGTCTTGCCCGAGGCGGCGCTGAGCAGCTGCCGGGCGGCGCTGCCGGCCTGGTCGCCGTAGCTTTCCCGCAGGGCCCGCCGCGCCTCGAGATACAGGTCGGCGTATTTCTTTACCATTCGTCCGCGCCTTCCTTTTCCGGCGTCACCAGCTCGATGGCGCGGATGGCCACCTCGATCATGGAGTCGTCGGGCTCGTTGGTGGTGAAATTCTGCAGCCACATGCCGGGCCAGGAGATGGCGCGGGTGAACCAGTTGTCATGGCGGCCCACGAAGCGGTTGATCTCATAGCTGATGGCCACCACGATGGGCAGGAGCATCAGCTTGAAGAGCATCTTCAGCAGCTTGTAGCGGATGTGAACGATGGAGGTGAACACGGAGAACACCAGAATCGAAATGACCATCACCACAAACAGGAAGCTGGTGCCGCAGCGCGGATGCAGCCGGGTCATGGGGCGCACGTTCTCCACCGTCAGGGGGAGCTTCGCCTCATAGCAGCGGATGGTCTTGTGCTCGGCGCCGTGGTAGGAAAACACCCGGCGCATATCCTTCATCCGGGACACCAGGATCAGATAGGTCAGAAAGATCGCCACGCGGACCACGCCCTCGCAGAGATTCAGCACCGTCTGGTTCTTGACCCAGAACAGGGCATACTCCGAGATCAGCATGGGCAGCAGGAAGAACAGGCCCACGGAGAAGGCCATGCCGATGACCAGGGCGATGTAGATGATCGCCTGCTTGGCCTTTTCATTGCCGAGCTTCTTCTCCAGCCACAGGTCGAGCTTGCTCGGCTCCTCCGGCTCGTCGCCCTCCTCCTCCGGGAAGAAATCCGCGGAGTACATCAGCGCCTTGACGCCGTTGTACATGGATGAGAAGAAGGTCACAACGCCGCGGATGAGGGGCAGGCGGACGATGGGGTTCTTGTCCTTGTTGAGCTTGAGATCCTCCACCTTTTCCACAATGCCCTCCGGGGAGCGCACCACGATGGCCTGCTTGTAGGGTCCGCGCATCAGGATCCCCTCGATGAGGGCCTGACCGCCGATCATGGTTTTGAATTTTTCCTGGGGTTGCTGGTTGTTGTTCATAGATACCTCTTACTGGTTTGCGGGCAGCCGGATCTGTACCTCTGTTCCGCCGCCCTCGGCGTTTTTCAGGGTCAGCGTGCCGCCGTGGCGGGTGACGATCTCGTCGCATACCGCCAGGCCGATGCCGCTGCCGCGGGCCTTGGAGCTGCCTTTATAGAATTTCTTTTTCACATGGGGCATTTCCTCGTCGGGAATGCCCGGGCCGAAGTCGCGGATGGTGATCACCACATCGTCGCCGTCCATGGCGATGGCCGCGGTGATGCGCTTTCCTTCGCCGCCGTGCTTGGCGGCATTGTCGAGAATATTCAGGAACACCTGGCGCAGGCGGGCGCCGTCGCAGGTGATCTCGGGGATGGGATCGTCGTTTTCCAGGTAGCTGAGCTCGATGCCCTCCTGGCGCAGGCGGCTGCCGTACATAAAGACGGTGTCCTCAAAGTCGGCGCGCAGGTCGCAGGGCTGCATATTGAGGGTGAAGCGGCCGTCCTGGATGCGGGTGAACTCCAGCAGCTCCTCCACCATGCCCGTCAGCCGGCGGGCCTCCCGGGAGATGATGAGCAGGCCCCGGCGGGTGTCCTCCTCGTTCATCCGGTCGGCGGCCAGCAGGGTCTCGCTCCAGCCGGAGATGGCGGTCAGCGGGGTGCGCAGCTCGTGGGACACGGAGGAGATGAATTCGCTCTGCATCTTTTCGGTCTGGGCGATCTGGCCGGACATTTCATTGATGGTGCGGGCCAGGTCGCCGAGCTCATCGTCGTAGGTGGTGCTGATCTGGGCGCCGTAGCTGCCGTCGGCAATGCGCTGGGCGGTGGCGCCGATCTCCCGCACCGGGTCGAGGATGGAGCGGATGAAGAACAGGCTGCTGATGAGCAGCATGGAAAGCAGCGCCGCCGCCGCGACCAGCAGCACCAGACCGAAGCGCAGGATCTGCCGGTCGGCCCGGTTCAGGCTGGACACATAGCGCAGCACGCCGATGGTCTCGCCGTTGGTATAGAGCACCGGGGCGGACACCGCCAGAATGCGCTCGCCGGTCTGGGGGCTTTTGCCGGAATAGACGGCGATATCGCGCTTGGCCATGGCCTCGCCGATATCGGAGGTGCCCGGCGCGCTGCCGGCCCAGAGGCCGGAGCTGGAGGCGACGAGGCCGCCGTCGGCGCCGATGAACTGCATCTCCATCTTGTTTTTATCTTCAAAGGTCTGCGTGAGCATCACGCAGGACTGATAATACTCGTTGTAGCTGAGGTTAATGTAGTTACTGAAGAAGTCCGAGGCCGTCCGGGCCTTGGCCTCCATGCCGGAGCGCATGGTGGAATAGTAATTGCTGCGCACCGCGAAAAAGGTCACGATCACCGACAGCAGCACCAGCGCCACAAGCCAGGTAACGATGTTCGTCAACCAGCGCCGGCGGATACCGCTGTGGTACTTGTGCTCGTTTTCCATCAGATCCCCCACTTATAGCCGTAGCCCCAGTCCGTGGTGATATAGACGGGATTGGCGGTGTCGTCCTCGATCTTGAGCCGCAGGCGGCGGATGTTGACGTCCACGATCTTGAGCTCGCCGTCGTAGTCCCGGCCCCAGACGGTGGTGAGGATCTCCTCCCGGGACAGGGCCCGGCCGGGATTGTGCATGAACAGCTTCATGATGGCATACTCCACCTGGGTCAGGCGGATGCGCACGCCGTTCTTCTCCAGGGTGCGGTTGCGGGTATTGAGCACGAAGGGGCCGTGGCTCAGAAGCTCCGCGTCCTGGGCGCCGTCGCCGCCGATGCGGCGGTAGAGGGCGTCGATGCGGGCGGTCAGCTCCGCGGGAGAGAAGGGCTTGGTCACATAGTCGTCGGCGCCGGTCATGAGGCCGGTGACCTTGTCCATCTCCTGGGTGCGGGCCGTCAGCATGATGATGCCGATGGATTTATTGGTGGCGCGGATGCTGCGGCAGACCTCAAAGCCGTCGATGTCCGGCAGCATGATATCCAGGATCGCCACACCGATGTCGGGGTTTTCCTTCAGCCGCTCCAGCGCCTCAGCCCCGGTGCCGGCCTCGATGGTATCGTACCCGGCGCGCTTGAGGTTGATGACAACGAAGCTGCGGATGCTGATCTCGTCCTCTAAAATCAATACCTTTTTCATGTGCTCTCCTTTACACTTCACCGGTATTCCAGTCGGTTGCAATAAAGTGGAACGCCCGCTCCAGCTGTGCCTGGGTGATGCTGCCGTCGTAGATCTGCCCGGCATAGACCACGTCGCCCTTCTCCCCCAGGGGGAAGCGGCCGTCGGACCGGGCCTGCTCTGCGGCATCCGTGCCGGTGAAGGCATAGATGACGAAGCGCTCCGTGGGGATGGTCACGCCGTCGAACCGGAAGAACCGGTAGCACGGAAGCTGCTGCGGATCGCGGATGTAGTCCACGGCAAGCTGCTGCTCCCATTCCGGCATCAGCTCCAGGAACCAGCCGTCGGTATAGTTGTGGAAGGTGGTCAGCTTGTAGTGCCGGGCGCCGTCGGCGCGGAGGTTGTACCACTGGATCTTGTTGTATTCCGGCGCGTCGTCGCCGCCGAGCTTCGGCAGGGCCACGGCGCGCGGCAGCTCGATCATGCCGTCGGCGTCCACATCCGCCGCGTAGATGGCGCGGTAGCGCACGCGGGAGACGTCGTTGGGGTTCTCGCCCAGGGACGAGACGTTGGTGAATACGCCGCCGGAGAGGATGAACACATCCGTCACGATGGTGGACTCCTCATAGGCGCTGGCCACGAACACCGCCGGGGTGTCCTCGGCCATCATGCCGGTGACGATGCGCCGGATGCTCTCGGGGGTCAGCGCGGCGCTCATATCCGCCGAGCCCACCTGCTCCAGGGCGGCGCCGGTCCAGCTGTAGTA
The DNA here is from genome assembly GCA_902795095.1 of Oscillospiraceae bacterium. Next base: position 11,191 of record CADBKB010000007.1, on the reverse strand, counting down.
CTCGGTGAGTCCCACGCTGGCGTCCTCGTCGGTGCGGAAGACCAGCAGATCCTCCAGTCCGTTGCCGTCCAGATCGGCCAGGGTGTGGCGGATGCAGCTGACGTTCAGCAGCTCCGTCGGGCTCTCGCCGCTCATGGCGTAGACGCTCAGGGACTGGGGCACCTGGTCGCTCACCTGCCGCCCCACCACCAGCTCCAGGCCCAGGGCCGTATCGATCTGGCGGTAATCCACGCTGGCAAAGGCGCTGCCGTCGCCCTCGATGCGGGCGTACTCGGAGAAGCCCGCGTCGGTCTTCTTGTAGATATAGATTTTCAGCGGCTTTTCCCCCTGGGTGCGGAGGAAAACGATGGCCTCCTTCTGGCCGTCGGAATCGAGATCCGCCAGCTGCACCGCCTGGCGGCGGTCGCCGGACACGGGGGCGGAATACTCCGCGCCGGCGTCGAGCAGGGCTTCGATCTGGTTCTGCAGGGTGTAGTATTCCTCCGGCTGCCGGGGAAGACTGTACAGATCCTCCGCCGACTGAAGGCAGCCGCTCAGAGGCAGGATCAGCAGCGCCAGCAGAACAAGCATCGCTTTTTTTATACGCATGGCCGCTTCTCCTCCCTTCCTGAACGTTCTTTTTATTGTATCATATTATTCGCCGGATTGCGATAGTTTTGTTGCCGTTCTGTGATATTATTTTACAGTTATTTCAAAACCACACTGTCGGCGCCCAGCAGGGCGGTCAGCTCGGCGAGCATATCGTCCCGGACGGCGCATTTCGTGCCGTAGCGGGTGCGGGTATCGGCAAAAAACAGCACCGTTTTCCCCTGCCCCGGGAACATGCCCAGGATCGCGCGGACCTTGCGCAGCCGGGGATCGTCCTGGCAGGGCAGCCGCAGATACAGGGTCTGCTCCGCCGCCGGGGCCTCCGGCGCCAGGGCGGCCACCTCGCCGATGGGCCGCACCCGGTTCACGATCATCTGGGGTTCCTTTTCATCGCGCACCGAGAGCCTGCCTGTGATCACCACGGCGCTGTTCTCGCTCAGGTAGGAGCCGAACTGATCCAGGATGTTGGAAAAGGCCAGCAGCTCCATGGCCGCGCTGTCGTCCTCCAGGACCACATAGGCCATCATGGAGTGGTTGCGGGTGGTCTTCATACGCACCGACTGGACAATGCCCGCCACGGAGACGATCTGCTCGTCGGAGAAGCGGCCGTCGCCGTCGGAAAAGCTCTGCATGATGGCGCCGATGGACTCCACCCGGGCCCCGCGCAGGGCCTCGCGGTACTCGTCCATGGGGTGGCCCGTCAGATACAGGCCGGTGGTCTCCTTCTCCATGGCCATGAGCTCCCGGCGGCTCAGCTCCGGCACATCGGGCACAGGGATGGTCTCCCGTTCGTCCTGCCCCAGGTCGAACATGCCGAGCTGGCCGGAGACATTGCGCTTCCGGTTGGCGCTGGTGGCGTCCATCAGGGGCTCGTAGATCTGCAGCAGCTGGCTGCGGCGCAGGCCGAAGCCGTCCATGGCGCCGCACTTGATCAGATTCTCCATGGCCCGCTTGCCGAGCTCAGTGTCCGACAGGCGCTCGCACAGGGTATCGAAGCTGGAGAAGGGACCGTTGCGCTCCCGCTCGGAGACCACGGTCTGGATCAGGCCCTTGCCGATGTTCTTCACCGCCGCCAGGCCGAAGCGGATGCCGCCGGGCTCCACGGTGAATATATCCTCGGAGCGGTTGATATCCGGGGGCAGCAGGGCGATGCCCATATCCCGGCACTCGGCGATGTAGCCCGCGATCTTCGTGGAGCTGTCCAGCACCGAGGTCATCAGCGCCGCCATATACTGCCGGGGATAGTGGCACTTGAGATAGGCCGTATCATAGGCCACCTTGGCGTAGCACACCGCGTGGGCTTTGTTGAAGGCATAGTTGGCGAAGTCCAGGATCTCGTCATAAATCGCCTGGGCGACGGATTCGTCCACGCCGTTTGCGATGGCGCCGGGGATGCCCCGCTCCGGGTCGCCGTAGACGAAGCCACGGCGCTCGGCCACGATGACATTCTGCTTTTTCTTGGAGATGGCCCGGCGCATCATATCCGCCTGGCCCAGGGTATAGCCGCCCAGGCGGCGGAAAATCTCGATGACCTGCTCCTGGTAGACGATGCAGCCGTAGGTGACGGCCAGGATCGGCTCCAGCAGGGGCGTCTTGTAGCTGATCTTCTCGGGATGGAATTTATTGTCGATGAAGCGGGGGATGGACTCCATGGGGCCCGGGCGGTGTCGATGAGCTTCTTCACCCGCTCGTCGCCGTCGTACATGGTCTTGAGCTGGGGCGAGATCTTCAGCGCCTCGGCCAGGGTCATGTGGGGCGCGGCGGGGATGAGCTTGGCCACCACGTCGGTCTCCGCATAGGTGAAATCCAGCGCCCGGCCCACATCGCGGATGGCGCCCCGGGCGGCCATGGTGCCGAAGGTGACGATCTGGGCCACGTGATCGGCGCCGTACTTGCGCATGACGTAGTCGATGACCTCGCCGCGGCGGTTCTGGCAGAAATCCATGTCGATATCCGGCATGGACACGCGCTCGGGGTTGAGGAAGCGCTCGAAATAGAGGCTGTACTTCATGGGGTCGATGTCCGTGATGCCCAGACAGTAGGACACCATGGCGCCCGCCGCGCTGCCGCGGCCGGGACCCACGGGGATGCCCTGGCTCTTGGCATAGCCGACGAAATCCCCCACGATGAGGAAGTAGTCCACATAGCCCATTTTCCGGATCATGGACATCTCGTATTCCAGCCGCTCCCGGTAGCCCTCCGGCGGCGCGGGATAGCGCGCGGCAAAGCCCTCGGCGCACAGCTTGGAAAAATAGCCCCAGCTGTCGAAGCCGTCCGGGCAGTGGAACAGGGGCAAATGGTAATGGCCGAATTCAAAGTCCACCCGGCAGCGCGCGGCGATTTTCGCGGTGTTCTCGATGGCCTCCGGGGCCTGGGGGAACAGGGCACGCATCTCATCCTCGGACTTGAGGTAGAATTCCTCCGTCTCGAAGCGCATGCGGCCCGGATCGTCCACGGTCTTGCCCATCTGGATGCACATGAGCACATCCTGCAGCGCCGCGTCCTCCCGGGTGAGATAGTGGGCGTCGTTGGTGGCGACCAGGGGCAGCCCCGTCTCCCGGGCCAGGCGCGCAATGCCCTGGTTCACCCGGGTCTGCTCGGCGATGCCGTGGTCCTGCAGCTCCAGATAGAAGTGCTCCGGCCCAAAGATCTCAGACAGCTCCAGGGCCTTCTCCTTCGCGCCGGCATAGTCGTTGTCCGTCAGCCGGCGGGGGATCTCCCCGGCCAGGCAGGCCGACAGGGCGATGAGGCCCCCGGCATGGGTGCGCAGCAGCTCCATATCGATCCTGGGCTTGCCGTAGAAGCCCTCCTGAAAGGCGCGGGATACCATCTGGCTCAGATTCCGGTAGCCCTCCTCATTCTCGCACAGCAGTACCAGGTGCCGCGCCTCGCTGTCGAGGCCGTGGACGCGGTCGTGCATGGAGCGCGGGGCCACATAGACCTCGCAGCCGATGATCGGGTGCACGCCGGCGGCCCTGGCAGCCTTATAAAAATCAATGACGCCGTACATGACGCCGTGGTCCGTGATGGCCACAGCGTCCTGTCCCAGCGCCTTGACCCGCTCCATGACCGAGCCAATGCGGCACGCGCCATCGAGCAGGCTGTATTCGGTATGAACATGAAGATGAACGAAAGACATGGTTACTCCTTTGCCAGCTCCACTAATTTACGCATACGGTGGTTGATGGCGGACTTGGATACGGGGGGATCGCTCATTTCGGCCAGCTCCGCCAGGCTCGCGCCGGGATTGTCGATGCGAAGCTGCGCGGTGGTGCGCAGCTTCTCCGGCAGGGTCTCCAGAATGCCCCGCCGCTCCAGCAGCCGGATGGCGTCGATCTGATCCCCGGCGGCGTTCACCGCCTTGGAGAGGTTGGCGGTCTCGCAGTTGACCCGGCGGTTGACGCCGTTGACGAGCTCCTTCTCCATCTTGGCTTCCATCACCGCCATGGCGCACACCGGCGCGCCCAGGAAGGTGAGGAAGTCCTCGATGCCCTCGCTCTGCTTGAAGTACAGGATGCAGCTGCCGTTGCGCTCCGCGCTCTTGGCCCGGAAGCCGAGATCCAGCAGCAGGGCGTCGGTCTCGCGGCTGACCATGCGATGGGAGGTGGCCAGCTCCAGATGATAGCGCTTCGCCGGATCCGTGGCGGAGCCCCCCGCCAGGAAGACTCCCCGCAGGAAGCTGACGCGGCAGCAGTCCTCCTCCAGCACCCCGTAGTTGACATGCAGGGCCACGCCGCCCTCATGGGAGATGCCGAAGGTATCAAAAATCGTGCCCAGCTTGGCCGGGTCGGTGATCTGGAAGATGCGCTTGCCCCCGGTCTCCACGGGAAGCTGGTCGAATTCCAGGCCGAAGGCCCGCTTGAACAGCTTCGGCAGCCGGGCGCTGAATTCCGGATTCTCCGTCACGATGCGCAGCTGGTCCGGCCGGAAGGTATTGCAGTAGAGCATAACGCCGTAGGCCTCCGCCTGGGCGCAGCAGCGCCGGCTGATGGGGGCCCGGCAAAGCTCGGCCTTTGTGTCGGATGAAAAGGACATGGCTCGCCGCTCCTTTCTGCGCTTGTGCGTGCTTACAGCCGCTTGACCTCCGGCTCAAGGGCGATGCCCGAGGTTTCATAGACCCGCTGCTGGATCATCTCGATGGTGGCAAGGACGTCCGCCTCGGTGGCGCCGCCGATGTTCACGACGAAGCCCGCGTGCTTGCTCGATACTCTGGCGCCGCCCACACCCTTGCCCTTGAGGCCGGCCTGCTCGATGAGGGCGGCGGCATAGCCGCCCTTGGGCCGCTTGAAGGTGGAGCCCGCCGAGGGCAGCTCCAGGGGCTGGGAGGCCCGGCGCCGGGCGTTGAGCTCCTGGATCCGGGAGGTGATCACCGCCCGGTCCTCCGGCACAAGGCGGAACTCCGTCTGCACGATCACGCAGGGGATCGACTGGAACGCGCTGGTGCGGTAGCCGAAGCCCTGCTCCTCTCCGATATATTCCCGGATCTCTCCGTTAAAATCCATGACGCGGGTGCGCTCCGCGATCTGGCGCAGCTCTCCGCCGTAGGCGCCGGCGTTCATGAAAATGCCGCCGCCCACCGTCCCGGGGATGCCGTGGGCAAATTCCATGCCGGAAAGGCCCTGGTCCCGGGCGAACAGGGCCGCTCTGGCCATGGGCACGCCGGCCATGACCGCGATGGCGGTCTCATCCAGGCGTTCCATGCCGGTCAGGCAGTCCTTGGTGCATACGATCAGGCCCCGCTTTCCCTCGTCGGGAGCCAGCACATTGGTGCCCGCGCCCAGAAGCGCCGGGATGATCTCCCGCTGCGCCGCAGCGCGCAGGCAGGCGGCCAGCTCCTGCTGGGTGCGGGGAAAGGCCATCAGCTCCGCCGGCCCGCCGATGCGAAACGACGTATGCTTCGACAGGGGCTCTTCCTGCAAATAAGGCACGCCGGCCTGCGCCAGCTGCCGGATCAGTTCTTCCATGATGATCAACTCCTGTGGGATCCTGTTTTGCCGCGGGAGGGCGCGGTCACTCGTTCATCGCCTGGTCGAAGTGGCGGTTGATCTGCTCGGTGAACTCCACCGCCGCGTTGTAGCCCATGCGCTTCTGGCGGTTGTTCATGGCGGCCACCTCCAGGTTGACCGCCAGGTTTCGGCCCGGGGTGACGGGGATGGTGATGGAGGGCACCTGGACCCCCAGCAGCTCCACGTACTGATTCTCCAGGCCCAGGCGGTCGTAGATCTCGTGATCCGACCAGGGCACGATATTGATGATCAGATTGATGAAGGTCTCCTCCTTGATGGAGGCCATGCCGAAGAGCTTCGCCACGTTGATCACGCCGATGCCGCGCAGCTCGATATAGTTGCGGATCAGCTCCGGGGCGGTGCCCACCAGCCTTGTTTCGGAAATCTTCTTGATCTCCACCGCGTCGTCGGCGATCAGACGGTGGCCGCGCTTGAGAAGCTCCACCGCCGCCTCGCTCTTGCCGATGCCGCTGTCGCCCAGCAGGAGCATGCCCTCGCCGTAGACGTCCACCAGAACGCCGTGGCGGGTGATGCGGGGGGCCAGGTGATTCTTGAGGGCGGTGATGAGGAAGCTGACCACATAGGAGGTGGACTCGCTGGACAGCAGGATGGTCACGTCGTATTTCTGCGCCTGCTCCAGACACTCCGGGTGGGGCATGTTGCCCCGGGCGATGATGAGCGCCGGGATCTTATAGGAGAAAAACCGGTCGAAGACGATGGAGCGCCCCTCGCTGGAGAGCTTGTCGAGATAGCTCATCTCCACCGTGCCCATGACCTGCAGACGCATGGGCTCAAAGTGGTCGAAGAAGCCCGCCATGGGCAGGCCGGGACGGGACACGTCCTCCACGGTGATCCTGATTTTTTCATAATCCGACGCCCGGTAGCAGACGCTCAGGCCCGCCTCCTCCACCAGCTGCGTCAGGGGTACGGTATACATGTTCTTCACAGTCGTTCACCTCTTCGTTGGTAGCTCCATTATATTGGAAAACAAGCCGCGTTTCAATCCGCCGGGGAAAAATTTTAAAATTATTTTATTTTCTTCTTGCAATTCGAGGAAATATCTGATATTATATCATCCGATGCCCCACGGGGCCCTTATTTCTTTGATTTTAACTCGGATGGGAGGTGCAGCCAATGGCAAAGTGCGATATTTGCGGCAAGGGTGTGACATTCGGTATCAAGGTGTCCCATTCCCACAGACGTTCCAACAGAATGTGGAAGCCCAATGTCAAGCGTGTCAAGGCGGTCGTCGACGGGACTCCGCGCCATGTATACGTCTGTACCAGATGCCTTCGCTCCAACAAGGTCGAGCGTGCCATCTGATCATTCCCATTGCATTGGAAACCAAAACCCGGACTTTCAAAAGAAAGCCCGGGATTTTTGTTTTTATTCATCAAAGGAAAAGTCATTCAGCTCCGGAAAATCCAGAAATTCCGAGAGGGTCATATTGAAGGCCAGAGCGAGCTTATGCAGCGTCTTGACCCGCGGATTCTTCGTCAGGCCGCGGACGATATTATCCAGGGTGGATTGCTTCACGTCGCTCATCTGCGCCAGGGCATTGATGGAGATGCCCCGCGCCGCGCACAGCGTGCGGATGCGCCGGACATAGATCTCCGAATACTCCATGACCGCTCCCTCCCCTCGGGCTACCCGTTCTCGGGTTGCCCTCATGATAGCAGAGGAAAACAGTCATCTTACCCATATTCGGGTTGACTTCCGGATTATTTTTTCGTATCATAGACTTACCCGTATTTGGGTAGCTTGGAGGGATTGCTATGACAGATTACCGGAAGCTGTACGCACTGCTGTGCTGCGCGATCGACGAGGTCCTCGATCCTCTGAACGAGATCCCCGCGGCAAGGCCTTACGCACGTGCCCTGCAAGCGGCACTCCTGCAAGCCGAGGCCCTGTATATCCGGGAAGCGGAGGACCCGTAAAATTGCCCCGCCAAGTCATTGCGAGGCCCCGACGGGCCGTGGCAATCCGTGCCCTATTCTCAGGAGAACGGATTCCCACGCCGGTGTGCCTACCTGCTCGGAATGACAGGCTTTTTTGAATCACTTACCCCGCCGGTCAATTCGGCACGCACGGAGGCGTCTGGGGACGCCTCCCTACGGGCGTCCGTCAACCACCGCACCCGCGGGGGCGGACATTGCGCACAAAAAAGCACCGGATTTCCGGTGCTTTTCGTATTGCGTATTACGCCCAGCCGGCGTCTTCGATCTCGGCGATCTTCTGGCGCAGCATGAGGCCCTTGATGGCCTTCTGGGCGGATTTCCCGTGGTAGAGCACCTCGTATGCCTGCTCGGCAATGGGCATTTCCACCCCCACCTTGCGGGCCAGCTCCACGGCGGAGCGGGCGCAGTAATAGCCCTCCACCACGGCGCCGACCTCAGCCATGGCCTGCTCGGGGGTCTTTCCCTGCCCGATGAGCACGCCCGCGCTGTGATTGCGCGAATGCTGGGAGCAGCAGGTGACGATCAGATCGCCCACGCCGGTGAGGCCGGCGAAGGTCTCCGGCCGGGACCCCATGGCCATGCCCAGACGGGCCATTTCCGTCAGGCCCCGGGTCATGAGCAGGGCCCGGGCGTTGTCGCCGTAGCCCATGCCGTCGCCGATGCCGGCGCACAGGGCGATGACGTTCTTCAGCGCGCCGCCCAGCTCCGCGCCCACCACATCCGGCGAGGAATAGACCCGCAGGCGAACCGAGGCCACCGCGTCCTGGATGCGCTCGGCGAGCTGGCGATCCTCACAGGCCACCACAAGGCCCGTGGGGATGCCGCGGCTGACCTCCTCGGCGTGGCTGGGGCCGGAGAGCACCGCCACCCGGCGGCCGGTCTCCCGGGCGATGATCTGGGACATGCGCAGCCCGGTGCCGGGCTCGATGCCCTTGGCGGCGCTGATCAGCACGGCGTCAGCGTCCAGGTAGGGCGCGAAGTCCCGGCAGGTCTTGCGCACCGCGAACGACGGCACCGCCACCACAACGATCTTATGCCCCTGCACACAGGTCAGATCCGCGCAGTGGCGAATGGTATAGGGCAGCACCACCCCGGGCAGCCGGGGATTGCACATGGTATCGCGCATCTGCTGCGCCGCCTCGGCACGGCGGGACCAGAGCATGACCCGATGGGCGTTGCGGTCCAGATGCACCGCCAGGGCGGTGCCCCAGGCGCCGCTGCCCAGAATACAAATCGATTCGTGCAACGGGCTCAATCCTCCTTGTCGCCCTTCTGACGGATGGTCAGGCGGACGGGGGTGCCCTCCAGGCCGAAGACGGCCCGGATCTGGTTCTCCAGATAGCGCTGGTAGGAGAAATGGAAAAGCCTGGCGTCGTTGCAGAAGACCACGAAGTGGGGCGGCTTCACGCCCACCTGGGTCATATAGTAGATCTTCAGCCGGCGGCCCTTGTCCGAGGGGGGCTGGACCCGGGCGGTGGCGTCGGCCAGGATATTGTTGAGCATGCCGGTGGTGATGCGCATGGCGGCATTGTTGCTCACGGCGTTGATGACCTCGAAGAGCTTGCCCACCCGCGCGCCGGTGAGGGCCGACAGGAAGACGATGGGCGCATAGGTCATATAGCTCAGATCCCGGCGGATGTCGGCGGTCTTCTCGTCCATGGTCTTGGTCTCTTTTTCCACCGTGTCCCATTTGTTGGCCACGATGACGCAGGCCTTCCCCGCCTCGTGGGCCAGGCCGGCGATCTTGGTATCCTGCTCGGTGACGCCCTCATTGGCGTCGATGAGGATCAGGCACACGTCGCTGCGGTCGATGGCGGCGATGGTGCGCATGTTGGAATACTTCTCAATGGCGTCGTCCACCTTCGACTTGCGGCGCATGCCGGCGGTGTCGATGAAGCAGTACTTGCCGAATTCGTTTTCGTAGTAGCTGTCGATGGCGTCGCGGGTGGTGCCCGCCACGTCGGAGACGATGGTGCGCTCCATGCCCAGGATCTGATTGAGCAGGCTGGACTTGCCCACGTTGGGCTTGCCCACGATGGCGACGCGGATAACGTCGTCCTCCTCCTCGTTCTGCTCCTCGGGCGGGAAGTTTGCCACGCAGAAATCCAGCAGGTCGCCGGTGCCGTGGCCGTGGATGGCGGACACCTCGATGGGATCGCCCAGGCCCAGGGCGTAGAACTCATACACCTCGGGATTGGTGGGGCCCACGCTGTCGCACTTGTTCACCGCGAGGCACACGGGCTTCTTGGAGCGCAGCAGCATATTCGCCACCTCCTGGTCGGCGGCGGTCATGCCCACCTTCACGTCCGTCACCATGATGATGACGTCGGCGGTCTCGATGGCGATCTCCGCCTGGCGGCGCATGAACAGCAGCATCTCGCTGCGGGTGCTGGGTTCGATGCCGCCGGTGTCCACGACCTGGAATTCGCGGCCGTTCCAGTCGCATTTTCCATAGATCCGGTCGCGGGTGACGCCGGGGGTATCCTCCACGATGGCGGTGCGCCGCCCGGTCAGTTTATTGAAGAGCATCGACTTGCCCACATTGGGGCGGCCGACAATGGCGACAACAGGCAATGCCATGGGTACGCCTCCTTTCTGAAAAAACGGTCATAGAAAGACCAAGAGGAAGGCGACGCCTTCCTCTCCACCGGTAAACGGTATCCGTCTGTCAAGAATTACTCTGCTTCCACGCTCAGGACTTCGCGGCCGTTGTAGGTACCGCACTTCTTGCAGGCTCTGTGGGGCAGACGCATCGCGCCGCACTTCGGGCACTTGACCACGCCGGGGACAGAGATCTTCCAGTGAGAGCTGCGTCTCTTGTCTCTTCTTGCCTTGGACACTTTACACTTGGGGACAGCCATGGTGACACCTCCTAAGGAATGCAAAATTGCATCGATTACTTATCATTCAAAAGTTGCCGGAGCGCGGCGAAGCGGGGATCCGCCTCGGGCTCGCAGCTGCATGGACCGTCGTTGAGATTCGCGCCGCACCGGCAGCACAGGCCCTTGCAGTCTTCCCTGCACAGGAGCTTCGTGTCCATATTGAGCACGAAGGTCGTGGTGACGATGTCGTCGAGATCCGCGCAGTCGTTCACCAGCCGGAAGACCCACTCATCCTCGTTCTCTTCACTGGCCAGCTCCGCCACCAGCACCGCCTTCAGCGGAAATACCACGTCGCGCTCAAAATCGCGGGCGCATCGGTCGCATACGCCATGCAGACGGGTGCGCACCTCGCCGCTCATCAGAAGCACACCGGCGGCATTGCGCACAGTGCCGCGGGCAATCACCGGCTCGGTGGCCGGGCGGCAGCTGCCGAAGGTGAGCTCGCTCAGATCGAGGGCGGTTTCGAAGTCCAGATGGCTGCCCGGAACCTCTATGAGTTTTGACAAATCCAGCAGCATAGGCCTCTCCGATCCGCAGTCATGCAAATGACATTATAAACATTCAGCCCCGGTTTGTCAAATGCTTTTTTCGGTTTTCCGTAAAAAAAACTTGACTTTTTCGCAGATCCTGCGCATAGTAAATGCTGGAAGAGGGGGAAGATCGCATGAAAGAACTGACCGTTGGGAAAAACGACGCCGGGCAGCGGCTGGACCGCTTCCTGGGCAAGGCCGTTCCCCTGCTGCCCGCCTCCCTGGCG
>CADBKB010000006.1 GCA_902795095.1 Oscillospiraceae bacterium | reverse complement strand
GGGAGCTGTGGCCGCCGTTGCACTCCAGGTCTTCGCCGTGGGCCAGAGCGCCTGCGAAGGCCTCGGGGGCGGTGATTTCCTTGCCGGTGTAGTAGTTGATGTAGTGCAGGTTCTGCATGGAGTTGACGGAGTCGCAGTCACCGGTGATGTAACCGCTGAAGCCGTAGACCTGACGCAGCAGGGTGTCCATGAGGTAGGAGCTGTAGGAGCTGGGATCGTACTTGCCGGGAGCCACGCCGTAGTAGCTGTACGCGGTCATGACGGAGGAGACGTCCGCAGCGCGGATGATCTCGCCGTAGGGCAGCGCATAGTACTCACGCAGCGCGCGCAGGCTGGAGATGGCGCCGGCTCTCAGACGGCCGGTGGTGTCGCCGGAGCTCTGGCCTTCGTTGTTGTTGGCAACGTAGTGCTTGATGGTGGAGTGGGCCATCAGATAGCCGTCGGGGTCGAGGATATTGCCTTCACGGTCCTTGCCCTCGAGGCCGTTGACCCATGCGGTGCCCATGCGGGCGGTCAGCAGGACGTCCTCGGAATAGGACTCCTCGTTGCGGCCCCAGCGGGGGTCGCGGTGCATGTTGATGGTGGGGGAATAGAAGTTCAGGTTGGTGTTGTTCCGCTCACGGATCTCCTGGCCGATGTTGGTAGCCTCCTGATAATACAGTTCGGGGTTCCAGGTGGAAGCAACGGTGGTGTTCTGCGGATAGTTGACGCCGCCGCGGGTGCCGTGCAGGGTCTCAGACCACCAGGTGTAGCCGGAGATGCCCTTGGTCGCGGGAACGTTCAGCGCGCCGCCGCCGAGCGCAGCGGCGTTAATCGCCGGAGCGTTCTGCGAAGTGATCTGCGCAGACTTCTGCTGCAGGGACATACGGGCAACCAGGTCGGCCGCACGCTCTGCAAAGCTGTACTGCGGGTTCTCGAAAATGGGGATAGACGGATCAATGGCTTCTGCATCGTCAGCCGCGAGGGATACGACCGGGAGCATGCCCAGAAGCATCACCAGGCAGATGAGCCATGCAATGCCGCGAGAAAGTTTTCTCATAACTTACCTCCTTATGATGTTTAAATGGATGCTTATAGTCAACCCATTTTATGCTTTAAATTATAATTCAACTTGCGGACAAAGTCAAGCATACGACACAAAAACCGCCCCCCGGATTCCGGGGAGCGGCATGGTATTTTTTCAAATGTAAAATGAGGCAAATAATTGGAATTTCGTGGTATTATTCCCCAAAAACCCGCTGCAGGAAGGTCACAATCTGGCCCCGGGTGCAGGGAGCGTTCGGCCCGAAGGCGGCGGTGCTCATGCCGTTGGTGATCTGATTGTCCACCGCCCAGGCTACAGCGTCGGCGCAGAAGGAGCCGGCGTCCACATCCGGGAAGCCGCTGCCGGCGCCCGCGGGGTCGGGTTTGCCCCGGAAGCGCCAGAGGAAGGTGACGATCTGGCCGCGGGTGCAGATCTGATCCGGGGCAAAGCAATCCTGGCTGACGCCCCGGGTGATCCCCTGCTCCACCGCCCAGGCAACAGCCTTGTGATAGAACGCACCCTCCGGGACGTCTGTGAAGGGATCATCGGCGGCCGCGGGCTCCGGGCACCCGGCAGCCCGCCACAGGAAGGTCACCGTCTGGCCGCGGGTACAGCCCGCATCCGGGCTGAAGCGGGTCCCGTCCAGGCCATTGGTGATCTGCGGCTCGGCCTCATAGGCCCAATAGACGGCGCTGAAATAGAATCTGCTCTCATCCCGGACGTCGTCAAAGCGGAAGGGCGGCACATAATCCGGATCGGCCCCGCCGCAGCGTCTGCAGAACCCGGCGGCATAGTCATGGTCCTGCGGCTCCAGATCGTTCTTTGAGTAACGGTCGCCGCAGCGCGCGCAGGTATAAATGTGATAGCCCCGCAGGACGCAGGTCGGCGGCGTCACCTCCGTCCGGTAATCATGGCCGAGGGGAGCGGCCGTATCCGCAAGCTCGCTGTAACCGCAGCCGCAGACGCGCAGGGTGAAGCCCGGCATGGCGCACGACGGCGCGATCTGCGTTTCGGAGAAGCTGTGGGTATGGGGCAGCGGCGCAAGCGCCTCATCCAGGGTCTGTCCGCATCTGGTGCAGGTGCGGAGCAGAAGGCCGGGGCTTGCCTCGGTGGGCTCCGCCCTGACAACGCCCTCATCCCAGTCATGGCCCTCGGCGCAGTCCTCGATCCAATGGGCGTAGAGCGTGTGGTCTTCAGAGATGGAGACCGGGTTATATTCCGTCACCCGCTCCCCCTCCGCCGTGTACCAGCCGGCAAAAGTGAACTGCGGCCGCGCCGGCGTCGGCAGCGCGCCGTAAGCCTCCCCCACCGTGACGGCGGCGGGATCCGTCGGGCCTTCCCCGCCGCTGGCGTCGAAGCGCAGCTCCACCGTCCGGCGCGTTTCCCATTGGGCGACAAACACAAATCTGTCGATCTGCGTCGAGTAGGCGTTCTCCAGCCATGCGCCCGTGAGGATCTCTTCGTCCGCGGGGCGGTACAGCTTCTTCTCCATGCCCTGCTTCCGGATCTCATACTCCGGGTACCAGCCCTGCCCGGCAACATACCACTTCCCGTCCGACGGGCGGCGCAGGGTCCAGCCAAGCAGGGTGCAGCCGTCCTTTTCCGCATAGCTGGGATCCAGAACGCAGCGCTCTCCCATCCGCACGGAGTAGCCCGGCACCGTCGCCGTGCCGCCGTTGGGATCGACGCTGACCGTATAGTCCCTGCGCCACACCGCGTGGAAGCTGAAGCAGGAAGCCGCCGCACCCACGCCGTCGAACCAGGAGGCGTCCAGCCGTGCATTCAGGCCCGGCAGGTACACGTGCTTCTTATAGCCACCGCGGCCGATCTCCTCCTCCGTATACCAGCCGAGCCCCGCCACGAACCACTTGTCGTCCGCCGGGCGGTGCAGATGCCAGCCCTGCAGGGCATAGCCGTCCCTGGATACATCCCCCGGATCCAGCCGGAAGGTGTCGCCGAGGGTCACGGTGAACGGCGCGGCTACCGTCGAGCCGCCCTCCGCTTCGATCCTGATCTCCGCTTCATTGACGTAGGCGTTGCTGCGGGTGATGGTGCTGTAGGCCTTGGTATTGTAGACAAAGTAGCCGGCGTCATTCGTAAACCGGTCCTTGTCCAGGACCCGCTTTCGCGCCGCCGGCGGCGTCTGCTCATAAATGGTGATGGTGGTATCCGTGACGTCGCCAACCCAGATGATATGATCGTCGTTCGTATCGCTCAGGGCGTCGCCGGGGCGGATGTCCTCCATCTTCTGATCATAGTATGCCGTGCCGTAGGGGGAGGTCCGCACCCGGTAAACGCTGTGATACCGGGGGCCGCCGTCGCGCATGAAGTCGCCGCCGAACACCTCGGAAACCAGATCCGCGCAGCACGAGCCGTACACCGGGCCCGTTCTGTATGCTCCCACCGACGTGCAGTAAGCCGTGGTGGAGTAGTTGACGGACGCGACAGCGCGATACTGCTCCAGCGACAGCAGGCTGATGGGCACGAGCTCGTAGGCAAACAGGGTATAGGGCATACCGGTCACCGTCGACCCCGCGGGAAAATAGGGCTTCCCATTGTATCGTGCGCCGTTCCAGGTGTAGATATCGGTGGTGGGCGTCCAGGTATAATTCACCAGGGCCTCCGCCCTTGCCAGCATCTCGGCCAGGGTCGTCACCTGGGCTGCCTTCTTTTCCACCTGCCCGGCATCCGGCTCCTCAGCCTGCTCCGGGTGCGCAGCGTCGTAGCGTTTCCAGTAAATCGACCACAGCGCCTCATCGTCCTGCGCCTGTGCGCCGCCGTGTGCGAATGCAGCCTCCGGCAGAGCGGCCAGCAGAAGCAGGGCGCAAAGCATCAGCGCAAGGGTTCTCTTGATCGCATGCATAATATCCTCCCGCAAAACAAAGGATCCTGTGCCAAGGGAACGAACCGGGAACATCCATGGGTAGCTGTCCGGATAAAACTCCCACGGTTAGGATCATTTTACCAGATTTGCGGCGGCATCACAATGCTTTGCCGCCGATTCTCCGCCTTCGGAGGATACAAAACGCGTCTGTCTTTTTGTGGATTTTCACAAAATAAGCCCCGGCGGGGATCCCGCCGGGGCTTTGGTTGCCTGTTCAGATCCGGGCAGCGCCCGTAATCAGTCCTTTACGATCTCATAGGGCCAGTCTTTGATGCCGCCCAGGTTATACACCTTCGAATAGCCCATTTCCACGGCCAGCTCCGTGGCCTTCTGCGAGCGCTTGCCGGAGGCGCAGTAGAAGATGATCTCCATATTGTGATCCGGGGCGACCTCGGGCAGCTTCGCCTCCACATCCGCCAGAGGAATGTGGATCGAGCCGGGGATATAGCCGTCCGCCGCCAGCTCGTCGGCCTCGCGGACGTCGATGAGGATCGCGCCGTACTGCATGTCGATCTGGGCCTGCTCGGCCTTGATCTTGTCCTGACGGATCTGCTTGTTGTCGAGCACGCGGTAGAAGAAGTCCTCGCCGCACACCAGCACACCCTTCTCGGAGGACGCCGTGGCCCACAGATCCTTCTGCTCATCGAGCTGCATTTCCTCGTTGCACACCGAGCACTCGGTGATGGCCAGCACGTCGTCGATGGCGCCGACGATCTGATCCACGTTGAAGCTGATGTCGTGGATGTGGATGTTCTCCTCGCCGGTGACGGGCTGGTCGTTGATCTTCATCATTTCCTTCTGCATCCAGACCTGGGTGGTCTCGGTGAACATGATCAGCGGCAGCTCCGGGTTGTCGGCTTGATAGCCCAGCACAAAGAAGGTCTCACCCGCGCCCACCGCTCTGGTGAACACATAGGGCGGATATAGGCCCTCGTAGTCCTCATTGAAGTTCATGTACTCCCATTCCTCGCCGTCCTCGGAGTAGTACACGTCGGTTTCGGCGGTGATGGCGACAACGCAATAGTTGGTGGCGACCAGGCTGATGATCTCGTGGTCCGTCTCCATGGGGAGTTTTTTCCAGCCCGCGGAGCCCTGGCGATAGATGACGCCGTCCTCGCCGGCGGCGAACATGGCGTCGGCATAGACGACCGCCCCGTTGAGATCCGCCGAAGCGCCGGTTTTCACCTGGCGGAAGGAGGCGCCGGCGTCGTTGGACAGCAGCAGGGTGCCGTGATCGCCGCTGACCAGAACATTGTCTCCCTCGGTGAATACGGAGTTGAGCTTCTCGGTGGTGCCGCTGTCCAGGGTCGTGACCTCACCTTCGATGGAGATGGCGTCGATCCTGCCGCCGGTGCCGCAGGCGATGAAGCCGTCGCCAAGCTGCGCGGCGGCGGTATAGCCCGCAGGTCCCTGATCCACAGGCTCGCTGGCGCCCGGATCGGAGCTTTCCGGCTCGGAGGTCTCTTCCTTGCCGAGCTTCATTTTGCAGCCGGCGCAGCTGACAACCAGCGCGAGGGCCAGCAGCAGCGCAAGCAGACGAAACGCCGAATGACGGTTCTTTCTCATTTCATCAGATCCTTTCTCCCGGTATGCGTGGAATCTCACAGACGCGGACCGCGCGATCCGCGTGAAGCATTAGGGATAGTTTATCGTATTTTCCCGTAAATTTCAACCGCTATTCCGGGGCGGCGGAAAAATCTATATTCTGCAGCAAATCAACCTACTATTTTTGTGGATTATTGTTTGACTCGGAAAAACCGGCCGGCCACAGCGGGCCGGCCGGCGATTGATTGCGGTTTTGCGAAGGCTGTGGCTTACGCCGCTTCCTTCTCGGGGTTCCAGCTCGATGCGCGGCAGAGCGCCCAGTAGATGAGCAGCAGCGCAATGGCGACCAGGTAGCCGATGGCCTGGCTGCCGAAGAAGTCGGCGATGGAGCCGGCGGAAATGAAGCACATCACCACGGGCACGATGTACTTGATGCACACGCGGAAGAAGGTGTGCACATTGCCGCTGTAGCCTTTTTCGATCTCGCAGTACAGGGAATCCGAGCCCTTCTCCCAGCCGATGATCAGCGACATGATCATAGCGCCGATGGGCATGGCCAGGCCCTCGGACCAGCAGTCCATGAAGTCGAGCCAGCAGTCGTTCCAGCCGGCGACCTCGAGCTTGAAGATGTCCGCCGGGGCGATGCCGTTGGAGCCCAGACCGTCGGCGGCCACCAGGCAGGCCACCACGGTGATGGCGGCGCAGACCAGAATGGTGATCATGCTGCGGTCGGACGTCTTGCCCTTGAGGCTGTTGCGGTCGATGAACATGGTCACAATGACCTCGATCAGGGAGATGGCGGAGGAGACCGCCGCGATCAGAACGAGGATATAGAAGATCGCGCCGAACACGCCGCCCAGGGGGCCCATGTCATGGAACACGTCCTGCAGGGTGGAGAACAGCAGGTTCGGGCCGGCGAGCTTGATCTCGCCCACGGGAATGCCCTTGTTGATGCCGTTGGCAACGGCGGCGGGGATGACGGCCAGACCGGCCATCAGGGCCACCAGAGTATCGGAAATGACGATGACCAGGGAATTCTTGGGCAGGTTCTCATCCTTCTTGAGGTAGGAGCCGTAGGTGATCATGATGCCCATTGCCAGGGACAGGGAGAAGAACATCTGCCCGCCGGCGATACCCAGCACAGACAGCAGGCTGGGCGCTTCTTCAATGAAGCCCGCCTTCACCGCGTAGCCGGGGACGAACATGAACTTGAGGCCCTCGGAGGCATTGGGCAGGGTCAGCGCGCGGATGATGATGACCACCAGCATCACGAACAGGGCGGGCATGCCGACCTTGTTGAACTTCTCGATGCCGCCGGAGATGCCGCCGCGGTTGATCAGATAGCAGATGACCATGAACAGCAGCAGCACGCCGATGCTGATCCCGGGGCTGGTGAGCATGGTGCCGAAGGAGCTCGAATCGGGCATACCGCCGAAGATGCCGACGCAGTTGATGATGATGTAGTAGATGCAGTAGCCGCCCAGGACCGAATAGAAGGTCATGATCAGGAACGGTGCGATCAGTGCCAGCCAGCCGACGCCGGAAAAGCGCTTGGTGTAGTTCTTATACGCCAGGATGGGGCCGGAGCCGGTCTTGCGTCCGAGGGCAAGCTCGCTGCACATGATGGAAAAACCGACAAAGACTGCCAGCGCCACGTAGACCAGCAGGAAAAGGAAGCCGCCGCATTTGCCCATCTTATAGGGGAAGCCCCAGATGTTGCCAAGGCCGACGGCCGAACCGATGGCAGCCAGAAGGAAGCCGATATTGCTTCCCCAGGAGCCGCGTTCGCTTGTTTTCATTGTTTTGTCTCTCCTCTTTTCTCTAAGTATGGAAAAAAACTTTCCTTTATATATGTTAACCAAAATCGTTTCATTTGTAAAGTCTTATTTTCCGCATATTTAACATGAATATTTCTCATAGAAGTGTTATACTCCATCCGTTTCCGCCGATCCGGGCTTTGCAAGTCGGGCAAAGCGTGCTATAATCACACCGGAGGCGATGATATGATCGAGCAGTTCATCAAAAAAAGCGGCTCGCCGTGCATTGGCGGGTTCATCGCTTACTATAATGATATGTCCCTCTATGCGCCGGACCCGACGGCAATGCTTTCCAGGGCGGTGGTGATCCTGGTGCGTCCGGATCAGAGCCTGCTCATCTGCCCGGCGGATCTGACCCTGGAGGACCGCGCCCCGGAGCACGCCGTCTTTCGCGCCATCGGGCGGGACCTGTTCGCCAAGCGCTCCACCGGCGCTCTGTTCGCCCAGGGCCGGTACTTCTCCATCCGCTCCGGCGATCTTGAGGGCAGCTATCAGATCTCCGACGATTTCGTCCGCAGCGATCAGTTTCCGAATCCCCGCGCCTACCGGAAGCTCCTGCTCGGGTAGCCCTTCTCCCCTGTTCATATAAAACGGGAAAAATTTCGCTTGTCTTTCCTCCGGGAAAAAGCTATAATCTCACTAAGAAACGAGCTTTGTTTATTTCTGCGCTTTCTGCGCAATTGATGCAGAGGTTTCCGCTATGAGCTTTTTATCCTCTCTCTCCGCCCGCCGGACCCTTTCAGAGAACGATCGCAAGAAGAAGCTTGTCCGGGTCATCCTCCTGATGCTGATGGACGCCATCCTGGGCAGCTTTGTCCAGTTCTTCTCCCTGGCCCTGCGGTTTGAATTCCAATTCTCCCAGATGGCCGCATCCTCTCACCTGGGGAATCTCGTCCGGTTCCTGCCGGCATATCTTATCATGATGCTGACGGTATTCTGGCTGCTGGGTCTGTACTCCAGCCTCTGGGAATACGCCGGTCTGGAGGAGGCGATCCGCATCATCGCCGCCTCCGTGATCGTATGCGTCATCCAATTCTTCGGCATGTCGCTGCTGGGGCGGCAGATCCCCCGCAGCTTCCCCTTTCTGAACGCCGTATTTCTCTCCCTGGGCGTCGGCGCAGTGCGCTACTCCTACCGGATCCTCCGCAGTATGCTGCGCCGGAGCGGAGCGGGTCATCGGGCGCGCACCATGCTGGTGGGCGCCGGCGCCGCCGCCTCTGTGGCCCTGAAGGATCTGAGCGAGGCCGACACCTCCCGCAACCAGGTTGTGTGCATCATTGACGACGATCCCCTCAAGCAGGGCCGCCGTCTGCGCGGCGTGCCCATCGTCGGCGGCAGGAAGGATATCCCCGCCATGGTGCGGCGCTACCAGGTGGAGCAGATCATTCTGGCCATCCCCAGCGCCACCGCCTCCCAGCTCCGCGCCCTCACCTCCATCTGCCAGGACACCGGCTGCGAAACCAAGATCCTGCCCTCCATCACGCAGATCGCCTCCGGCCGTCTGGATATCCGGCAGATCCGCAACGTCCAGATCGAGGATCTGCTGGGCCGGGACAGCGTCAGCGTCAATCTTGAGGAGATCGCCGGCTATGTCGAGGGCAAAACCGTCCTGGTCACCGGCGGCGGCGGTTCCATCGGCGCAGAGCTGTGCCGGCAGATCGCCACGCACCGGCCTGCGCGCCTTGTGATTTTTGATATCAGCGAGAACGGCGTGTATGAGATCCAGCAGGAGCTGCGCCGGCGGCATCCCGCCCTCCATCTGGATGTGCTCATCGGCTCCATCCGCGACGCAGGCCGTGTGGACGCCGTTTTCGATGAATACCGCCCCCAGATCATCTACCATGCCGCGGCCCATAAGCATGTGCCGCTGATGGAGGATAACCCCCGCGAGGCGGTGAAGAACAATGTGTTCGGCACGCGCAACCTCTGCCGGGCCGCGGATCGCTGCGGCGCAGAGATCTTTGTGCAGATCTCCACGGACAAGGCCGTCAATCCCACCAACGTCATGGGCGCGACGAAACGGATCTGTGAAATGCTGGTGCAGTCCTTCAGCCGCCGGTCCGACACCAAATTCGTGTGCGTGCGCTTCGGCAATGTGCTGGGCTCCAGCGGCAGCGTCATTCCCCTGTTCCGCCGGCAGATCGAGCAGGGCGGCCCTGTCACCGTCACCCATCCGGATATCATCCGCTATTTCATGACCATTCCCGAGGCGGTGTCGCTGGTGCTTCAGGCCGGAACCTACGCCAGGGACGGAGAGATCTTCGTGCTGGATATGGGCGAGCCCGTGCGCATCGACGATCTGGCCCGCAATATGATCCGCCTGTCCGGCTACGAGCCGGATGTGGACATTGAGGTGCGCTATGTCGGCCTGCGCCCCGGCGAAAAGCTCTATGAGGAGCTGCTGCTGGACGAGGAGGGCATCCGCTCCACCGCGAACCGGCTGATCCACATCGGCAAGCCGCTGGAGATCAACGAGGAGGTCTTCCAGGCCCAGCTGGAGGAGCTGGAGGCGCTGTGCCATCAGCCCGACGGCGATGTGCGGCCCCTGCTGCGCGAGATCGTCCCCACCTACGCACCGGAAAACGCCGGCGTGCCCGCCGCGGTATAGCGTGGCCATACAGAAAAGAGGGGCTGTTGCAAAATGCATTTTGCAACGGCCCCTTTTTATTATTTCTGTGTGCGCAGGTCCGTGCCGAGGAACTGCATCAGCCGGTAGCTGCCCAGCAGCCGCGAGCGGATGGCCTCGCTGTAGCGCGCGGTGATGGCCTCCGGGGTCAGATTGGTGGATATGATGGTGGCCCGCCCCTCCATCAGGCGGGTATTGACCACGGTATACAGGGCCGACATGGTGAAGGCGGTGGTCATCTCGCTGCCGAGATCATCCAGGATCAGCAGGTCGCAATTCAGATATTTCTCCGTCCGTCCCTGGTTCTCCGGGGAATAATCCCCGAATTTCGCGCTTTCAAAATCGGAAAACACCCGAATGACCGTCTCATAGACCACGCTGAAGCCGCCATCGGCCACCGCCCGCGCGATGCAGGCCGAGAGGAAGGTCTTGCCCAGGCCCGGTCCGCCGCTGAAGAGCATACTCTCCGCGCCGGGGCCGAAGCCGGCGGCGTAGCGGCGGCAGCGGTTCAGGATCAGGCGCATCATGGCCCGGGCGCTGCAGCCGTATTCTTCTATATAATCGTCGGGATAAACGTCCAGCCGGAACTGGTCGAAGCGGGCGTTTCCTGCGGCCAGCAGGCTGGTCAGCTCCCGCTTCTGCTCCTGACGGCACAGCTCGCGGAGGCATTCGCACATCTGATCGCCCACGTAGCCGCTGCCCCCGCACTGGGGGCAGATGGGGCTGTCGTCCAGGAAGCCCTCCTCCAGCCCGGAGACGAGCCAGGCCCGCTCGCGCTGCAGCTCCAGGTTTTCCTCCCGCAGGGCGGCGATTGCCTGTGCCGGGTCCTCCCCCGCACGCAGGCTGGCCGCCACCGCCTGGGCCACCGTGGCGCTGAGCTGCCGGTCGATCTCCGCCAAGCGGGGATAGCGCGCATAGGCCTCGGCCAGATGCCGGGCGTTCTCCGCTTCCCGCTCCGCCTTGGCCTGGGCCAGTCTGGCCCTGGCCGCCCGGAGCACACTCTGGGAATAGGCCATATTACTCTCCCTCCTCCGCAAGCAGCTTCTCATACGCGGCCCGGACCGCCTCGCTCCTGGGTCCGGTGTTCTTCGGCCCACGCTTGCCCGGGGCGCTGTCACCGGCCTCGATCTGGGCCAGGGTGTGCAGATTCTGTTCGTGCCAGCTCTGCAGGATCCGGTTCATATACGGCCAGACCAGCGCCCCCTTGTTAAGGCAGGTCTTCTCATAGGCCAGGTGGATCTCGGGCTTGCCGAAGCCCATCTCCAGCCACTGGCGCACATAATTCTCCTCCGGGACCGTCAGCCGGCGCCCCTCGAGCTGGAGATCATTGCGGATCTCGCCGATGCGGTCCAGCAGCCGAAGCTGCTGCTGGGACCAGGCCGCGGCCTCCTCCAGGGTATCGACGCCCTCATCCGCCCAGCGATAGGCCTCCTTCTCTATGGTGCGCATGGACGGCGCCCGCTGGACCCCGCGGATCCGGTTTTTCCGGATGCAGAAGTTGATCAGCAGAGCGATGACGTCGAAGCTCAGGCCGAGGTAATCCGACAGCGACAGCAGGATCTTCATTTCCTCTGTGGAAAGCACCCGTCCGAGCCGCCGCTGGGCGTCGCTGACAAGCTGGGAGAACGCCTCGCCTCTGCCCACCTCGCGGAGGATGTCCTCCTCGGTATAGACGGGCTTGTCCGGCGTGCGCTGGACGGTCCTGCGGGTCTCCGGCAGCAGGCCGAGCTGACGCAGCACGGCGCCGGCCCGGCGCAGGCGGTCGTCCGCCATGCCCAGGGCCTTCCCTGCCTCCTTCGCCGGCTGATCGGCGCACAGGTACAGATACAGCAGCGCGGCGTCCGCACTGGCTGCGCCGATAAGCTTGCGCGCGGCAGTGCGGGAAATCTGAATATCGTCCGGCATCCGATCACTCCTTCCCGCGGGAACCACAGTTTATGCAACAGGTATTATACCACAACCCCGCGCCGGCGGCAAGCATGGCAAAAGGGGGGAAAAACGCCGTCGTTTTTTGGCAGTCCGCAAGATATTGTGTCGCAGAAACCGGACAAATACAAGGAAAAGACCTTTTACAAATCCGGCGGCGCATGATATACTGGGATGGTAAATCAAACGAAAGGGAGCTGCTTCATGCCCTACGACGTTGCCATCATCGGCGCCGGCACCGCCGGCGTCTTCGCGGCCTATGAGCTGCTGAATCTCAAGCCCCATCTGAAAATCGTCATCCTCGAGATGGGCACCGATATCTACCGCCGCCAGTGCCCCATCGTGGCGGGCCGGGTGCGCGAGTGTATCTCCTGCAAGCCCTGCTCCATCATGTCCGGCTTCGGCGGCGCCGGCGCCTTCTCCGACGGGAAATACAACTTCACCACGGAGTTCGGCGGCTGGCTGGGGGAGTACGTGGACGACAGCGTCCTTATGGATCTCATCGAATATGTCGATTCGGTGAATGTGCGCTTCGGCGCCACCACGGAGATCTTCTCCACCGACTCCCCCGCCGCCCGGGAAATCGAAAAGCGGGCGCTGGAAAACGATCTGCACCTGCTGCAGGCCAGATGCAAGCATCTTGGCACTGAGCGCAACCGGAAGCTGCTTACCAATATCTATGAGTATCTGGCGCAGCGCTGCGAATTCCGGTTCCATACGCCGGTGCGCTCCATCGTCCCCCTGGACGAGGGCTACTGCCTGGAGCTGGAGCACGGCAGTGTGGATTGCCGCTGCTGCATCGCCGCGCCGGGCCGCTGCGGCGCCGAGTGGTTCTCCGACCGCTGCCGGGAGCTGGGGCTTCACATGACCAACAACCAGGTGGACCTGGGCGTGCGGGTGGAGCTGCCCGCCAAAGTATTCGAGCACATCACCGACGTGGTGTACGAATCCAAGCTGGTCTACCGCACCAAGCAGTACGGCGATACCGTGCGCACCTTCTGCATGAACCCCTACGGGCATGTGGTCGCGGAGAATGTGGACGGCGTCATCACCGTCAACGGCCACAGCTACGCCGACCCCGCTCTGCGCTCGAAGAACACCAACTTTGCCCTACTGGTGTCCAACCGCTTCACCAAGCCCTTTGACCAGCCCTATCAGTACGGCAAGCACATCGCGGCCCTGTCCAATATGCTCGGCGGCGGCGTGCTGGTGCAGCGCTTCGGCGACCTCATCAAGGGCGTGCGCACCAACGAGCACCGCATGGGCCATTCTTTCACCCGGCCCACCCTCCAGGCCACCCCCGGGGATCTGAGCCTGGTGCTGCCCAAGCGCCACATGGACAACATCATCGAAATGATCTACGCCCTGGACAAGATCGCCCCCGGCACCGCGAATTACGACACCCTGCTCTACGGCGTGGAGGTCAAATTCTATTCCGCCCGCATCCAGCTCACCCCGGAGCTGCAGACCCAGCGCCCCGGCCTGTACGCCATCGGCGACGGTGCGGGCATCACCCGGGGCCTGGCCCAGGCGGGCGCCTCGGGCGTTCTGGTCGCCCGGGCCATCGCAAAGCGAATTTGACAATTTTCTGAGATTCAATCTGTTTAACCTGCCCATCTGCTCCAAAACAAGCCGAAAATTTTTCCGTTTACCCTGTTGAAATTGCCGAGAAAATAGTCTATAATAGAGTTTACTGATCGCAAAGCCTTGAAAGGAGGCGTTCACGGTGGGGCAGGTCGTTGCCTTCGTATCCGGTAAGGGCGGCACCGGCAAGACCACCCTGTGCGCCGCCGTCGCGAGTTTTCTGGCCAAGGAAGGCCGGAGCGTTCTTTGTGTGGACCTCGATGTGGGTCTGCGCAATCTCGACATCTCCCTCGGGATGCGTGACGAAGCCTCCGTCAGCTTCCTCGACGTCATCGAAGAAAGCTGCACCCTGGCCGACGCCCCTTCCCATCCCCTGATCCCGTCGCTGCGTCTGCTCACCGCCCCCGTGGCGGAGCCGGAGTCCGTCCCGGAGCACGCGTTCTACCGTCTGCTGGCACAGGCGCGGGAACGCTTCGACTGGATCCTGCTCGACGCCCCCGCCGGCATCGGCGCCCTGTTCCGCATGGCCGTACGCCGCGCTGACCGCACCGTGGTGGTAACGCAGGCCGACCCGGCCAGCATGCGCGACGCCGAGCGTGCCGGCGCGCTGGCCGGCGAGCTCGGTCCCCGGTGGACGCGGGTGGTGGTCAATCGCGTCTCTCCCCGGCTCTACAATCGCCTGCGCACCAACATCGACGACGTCATGGACACCGTCGGCCTGCCCCTGCTGGGCCTGGTCCCCGAGCATGCCGATGTGATACTCGCCGCCGCCTGGGGCGTGCCCCTGTGCAATGCCCAGGGCTGTCCCGCCGCCAGAGCCTGCGCCAACATCGCCCGCCGCCTGGAGGGCGAAAGCATACCGCTGATGCTGCGTTGATCCAGCGTCTGCAGAATCCTCAGAAAACGGAGATTTTACCATGAATATTGCGCTGACCGCACAAGACAAGAAAAAAGAGCTGCTCGTGCAATTCTGCACCGCCTACAAGAGCATCCTTGCCAAGCACAATCTGTTCGCCACCGCCACCACCGGCCGCCTCGTGGCCGACGCGACGGGGCTGCCGATCAGCCTGTTCCTGTCCCACAAAAACGGCGGTCATCAGCAGATCGACGCCCGCATCGCCTACAATGAGATTGATCTGGTGCTGATGTTCTCCGACCCCGACAACCGCGACCCCTGGGAGGATCAGCGCATCATCGAAACCCTGCGCCACTGCGACAAGCACAATGTCCCCGTGGGCACCAACCTGGCCTCCGCGGAAATGCTCATCATGGGCCTGCAGCGCGGCGACCTCGACTGGCGCGAGATGATCCATCCCCGCCGCTCCATCAAATCCATCCGCTGACAACTGAACATGGCGCAATGACGCGAAAGCAGTAGCGCGATCGCCCGCCCCCAGAGAAGGAAGCCCCGGCTGTAAGCTTCCGGCGCGGCCATGCGTGAAGGACATTCGCCGAGCGCGCGTATAAGGCATCCGCCGAAATCGCCGGTCCCTGCCCGCAGCAGGCCAAAAGAGTCGCAAGACTGAAATTGGGTGGCACCACGAAGTAGGATCTACTCTCGTCCCATGTACTGGGACGGGAGTATTCTTTTTTCAACCATCGAAAGGAACGAAAACCATGGAAAAAATCAAACCCCGCACCCTGTCGGGCTTCATGGAGCTGCTCCCTGCACCCCAGATGCAGATGGAGCGCATCATGGAGATCCTGCGCCGCACCTATGCCCTGTACGGCTTCACGCCCCTGGATACCCCTGCCATCGAATCCGCGGAGGTCCTGCTGGCCAAGGGCGGCGGCGAAACCGAAAAACAGATCTATCGCTTCCAGAAGGGCGACAACGACCTGGCCCTGCGCTTTGATCTCACCGTGCCCCTGGCAAAATACGTCGCCATCCATTCAGGCGAGCTGTGCTTCCCCTTCCGCCGCTATCAGATCGGCAAGGTCTACCGCGGCGAGCGGGCCCAGCGCGGCCGGTTCCGCGAATTCTACCAGGCCGATATCGACATCATCGGCGATGGCAAGCTCTCCATCATCAACGAGGCGGAGATCCCCTCCATCATCTACCGCACCTTCCGCGCCCTGGGCCTGACCCGCTTCCAGATCCGCGTCAACAACCGCAAGATCCTGAACGGCTTCTATGAGCTGCTGGGGCTTTCCGACCGGGCGGGCGATATCATGCGCACCGTGGACAAGCTGGACAAGATCGGCCCAGAGAACGTCCGCCTGGTGCTGTGCGAGGACGACGGCATCAGCGAGGAGAAGGCCGAGGAGATCCTGCGCTTCATCTCCATCGGCGGCTCCAACGCCGAGGTGCTCGCGGCGCTGGAGGCCTATCGCGGCAGAAGCGAACGCTTCGACGAGGGTCTGCAGGAGCTCGCCACCGTGGTGGGCTACCTGGGCGAATTCGGCGTGCCGGAGGAAAACTTCGCCGTGGATCTGACCATCGCCCGCGGCCTGGACTACTATACCGGCACCGTCTACGAGACCACCATGCTCGATCATCCCGAGATCGGCTCCGTATGCTCCGGCGGCCGCTACGACAATCTGGCCGCCTATTATACCGACCGTCAGCTGCCCGGCGTGGGCATCTCCATCGGTCTGACCCGTCTGTTCTACGTGCTTGGCGAGCAGGGCATGCTGAATCCCGACCTGCCCACCGCTCCGGCGGACGT
This sequence comes from Oscillospiraceae bacterium, assembly GCA_902795095.1. Next base: position 12,222 of record CADBKB010000006.1, on the reverse strand, counting down.
GCTGGTACTGCCCATGGGCGACGAGGCCCTGGGCGGCGCGATTGCCCTTTCCACCCGGCTCCGGGAGCAGGGCGTCCGCGTCCAGCTCTACACCGAGGCCCGGAAATTCAAGGCCAAGATGCAGTACGCCGACCGTCTCGGCATCCCCTATGTCATCTTCCTGGGCGAGGATGAGCTGGCCCAGGGCAAGTGCTCGGTGAAGGAGCTGGCCACCGGCGTGCAGCAGACCTTGTCCGCCGACGAGGCCGCCGCCCTGATCCAGGAAGGCCTGGCCGCTCGGATGGGCGGCGCCGTCATCCGTGAAACCATCTGAAAAGGAGAGAGAAATATGTTCCAGTCCAGAACCCATACCTGCGGGGAGCTGCGCCTTTCCGACGCGGGCAAGCAGGTGACGCTGGCCGGTTGGATGGAAAACGTCCGCGAGGTCGGCAGCAACTTTGCCTTCGTGATCCTGCGCGATTTCTACGGCACCACCCAGATCGTGGTGGAGAATGAGGAGATGATGAAGATCTTCAAGTCCCTCAACAAGGAATCCACCATTCAGGTCACCGGCACGGTGCGCGAGCGCGCCAGCAAGAATCCCAAGCTGCCCACCGGCGAGATCGAGGTCTCCCCTGTGAGCGTGGAGATCCTCGGCCGCTGCCGCTACAATGAGCTGCCCTTCGAGATCAACCGCAGCCGCGAGGCCGACGAGACCCAGCGCCTGCGCTACCGCTATCTCGACCTGCGCAATCCCGCCGTCAAGAAGAACATCATCCTGCGCTGCAACGTCATCGCCGCCCTGCGCGAGGCCATGCTGCGCCACGATTTCCTGGAGATCACCACCCCCATCCTGACCGCCTCCTCCCCCGAGGGCGCGCGGGACTATCTGGTGCCGGCGCGCAAGCATCCCGGCAAGTTCTACGCCCTGCCCCAGGCGCCCCAGCAGTTCAAGCAGCTGCTCATGACCGCCGGCTTCGACCGTTATTTCCAGATCGCCCCCTGCTTCCGCGACGAGGACGCGCGCGGCGACCGCAGCCCCGGCGAGTTCTATCAGCTCGACATGGAAATGGCCTTTGCCGGCCAGGATGAGGTCTTCTCCGTCATCGAGGACGTGCTGCCCCCGATCTTCGCCAAATACGGCACGTATTCCGTCGCCTCCGAGGCTCCCTTCCGCCGCATCCGCTACGTTGACGCCATGGAGACCTACGGCACCGACAAGCCGGACCTGCGCATCGATCTGACCGTGCAGGACATGACCGACCTGGTGGATGGCATCGACTTTGCCCCCTTCGCCCCCGGCAACCGCGTCAAGGCCGTGGTGGTCTCCGACTGTCACCTGGCACGCAAGGCCATTGACAAGGTCATGGCTGAGGTGGAGGTCCAGGCCGGCGCCCGGCCCATGTGGTTCCGCATGGACGAGAGCGGCAACTTCGTCGGTGGCATCTCCAAGTTCCTGGCTGACCGCAAGGACGCGGTCATCGAGAAGCTGGGCCTCACCCCCAACTGCCTCGTGGGCGTCAGCGCCGGCAAGCTCGGCGTCGCCCAGAAGACCGCCGGCGTCATCGTCAAGAAGCTCGGCGCCGCGGTGCCCGGCCATATGGACCGGGAGCGCTACGAATTCTGCTGGATCGTGGACTTCCCCATGTACGAAATCGGCGAGGAGTCCGGCGAGCTGGAATTCTGCCACAACCCCTTCTCCATGCCCACCGGCGGCAAGGCCGTGCTGGAGCAGGCCGAGCGCGGCGAGATCGACCCGCTCACCATCTGCGCCGACCAGTACGATCTGGTGTGCAACGGCGTGGAGCTCTCCTCCGGCGCGGTCCGGAACCACGACCCGGAGATCATGATCAAGGCCTTTGAGATGGTCCGCCTGGGCGAGGAGGACGTCAAGGCCAAGTTCCCCGCCATGTACAACGCCTTCTGCTACGGCGCGCCTCCCCATGCCGGCATCGCTCCGGGCGTGGACCGCATGGTCATGCTGCTGGCGGGCGAGGACTCCATCCGCGAGATCATCCCCTTCCCCATGAACAAGAACGCCCAGGACGTCATGATGGACGCTCCCTCGAGCGTGGAGCAGCGCCAGCTCGACGAGCTGCACATTGCGCTGGTCCAGCCGGAATAAGATGGACGCGCGCCAGGCCCTGGTGGATTGCGCCCGGCGGGCCTATGCCGAGGGTCTGTTCTCCGGCACCTCGGGCAATCTCAGCGTGCGCACGGACCGGGGGATGCTGATTACCCCCACCTCCGTGCGCTATGAGATCCTCTCGCCGGAGGACGTCGTGCTCCTGCGCCCGGACGGCGCCGTGCTTGAAGGCCGGTTTGCCCCGTCCTCGGAGTGGCGGATGCACGCTGAGATCTACGCCCGCTTCCCGGAGATCCACGCCATCGTGCACACCCATTCGCCCCATGCCACCGCCTTCGCCGCGGCAGGGAAGCCCATCCCCGAAAGCCTCATTGAGATGCGCTTCTTCCTGGGCGGCGACGTCCCCTGCGCCGCCTATGCCCCCGCGGGCACCCGGGAGGTCGGCCTGCGCTGCTGCGAGGTCCTGGCCGGCCGCGGCGGCTGCCTGATGGCAAACCACGGCGCCGTGGCCGTGGGCAAGGACCTCGACGAAGCCCTCCTACGGGCGGAATACATCGAAGACAGCGCGAAAATCACCCTGCTTTCCATGCAGCTCGGCGGCCCCGTGCTGCTGCCGGAGGAATAAAACAGACCCATATGGAGGTAATCTTATGAGTTTTGACGTACAAAAAGTGACAAAAGACGTGATCGAATGGACCCGGGACTGGTTCTCGGTCAACGGCCCCGGCTGCAACGCCGTCATCGGCATCTCCGGCGGCAAGGACTCCACCGTGTGCGCCGCAGTGTGCGTGCAGGCTCTGGGCGCGGACCGGGTGATCGGCGTGCTGCTGCCCAACGGCGAGCAGCATGACATCGACGTGGCCCGGGATGTGGTCAAGCATCTGGGCATCCGCTCCTATGAGCTGAACATCAAGCCCGCCTACGACGCGATCTACGGCGCTGTGGAGCAGGCCGTGGGCTTTGTGTCCGATCAGTCCCGCATCAATCTGCCCCCGCGCATCCGCATGACCACCCTCTACGCGGTGTCCCAGTGCAACAACGGCCGCGTGGCCAACACGGGCAACCTCTCCGAGGACTGGGTGGGCTACTCCACCCGCTACGGCGACGGCGCCGGCGACTTCGGCCCGCTCTGTCAGCTGACGGTGCAGGAGGTCAAGGCCATCGGCCGGTATCTGGGCTTGCCCTCCCGGTTCGTGGACAAGGTGCCCATCGACGGCCTGTGCGGCAAAACCGATGAGGACAACCTGGGCTTCACCTACGCGGTGCTCGACCGCTACATCCGCACCGGCGAATGCGACGACGAGGCGACAAAAAAGGAGATCGACCGCCGCCACAAGGCGAATCTGTTCAAGCTCTCCGTCTTCCCCACCTTCCCCTACGACGGTCCGGTGTTCAATTTCTGATCTGCTCTTGAAAAACAAAAGCCGGGGCTGCGGCTGCAGCCCCGGCGATTTGTTTTTTTCGGTTATCCTGCCACGGACCGATACAGGAAGGTGACGACCTGGCCTCTCGTGCAGGTGTCATTCGGGACAAACGTCGTGGCGGTCATACCCTTGGTGATGTTGTTTTCCACGGCCCAGGCCACCGCCTTGGCATAGAAGGCCTCTTTATTCACGTCGGTGAAGCCGGTTTCCATGTTCACGGGCTCGGGGCTCCCTCTGAAGCGCCACAGGAAGGTGACGATCTGACCTCTTGTGCAGGTGGCGTCGGGCCCGAAGGTGGTGTCGCTCATACCATTGGTGATGCCCTTCTCCACAGCCCAGGCCACCGCCTTCTCATAGAAGGCTCCCGGCTTCACATCGGTGAAGCCCGTCTCGGTGCCGGCGGGCGTCGGGCAGCCGGCGGCACGCCACAGGAAGGTCACCACCTGGCCTCTGGTGCAGCCGCGGTCCGGCCCGAAGTGGGTGGCGTCGATGCCGTTGGTGATCTGCGGCGTGGCCTTATAGGCCCAATAAACAGGCTTGAAATAGAACTTGCTCTCATCCTTGACGTCGTCAAACCGGAAGGGCAGCTCCGTTTCCTTCAGCGCGGCGATGGCGTCCTTCACCGTCTGGGTCGCGGCGTCGATCTCCGCCTGGTCGGCGGGGTGATTCAGGACCTCTTTGGCGTCAGCCACGGCCTTTTCCAAAGCGTCGATGGATTCTTCGGTGTACCCGGTCTCGTCGATCGTGTCCGCCTCGACGATCTGCTCGATCAGCTCTGCCTTGTCCAGGGCCCCCGGTTTCTTCTCCATGTTCGCGATAAAGTCATTCAGATCCTTTGCGGCTTTGTCCACTTCTTCCTGGGTCGCCGTATCATTCTCCAAAACCGATTCGGCTTTCATTTCAGCAACGGCCAACGACATAGCGCTCAACGGCGTATAATCGTTCAAATTGAGCAGCTCCGCCTTTTTGAGGGCCTTTTCCAGCTCACGCTTGTCCACGGACTTGCCGACCATGGTGTTCAACGCAAGATCCAGCGCGGCGGCGGCCGCGTCGACGGCGGACTGCTCTGTGGCGTGGTCGTAGGCGTCCTTCGCGCTCGCCAGCGCGCTTGCCAGCGCCGCCAGGGACGCTTCTGTGTACCGCTCCTCGTGCTTCAGCTCGATCTCCGCGTCCTTGATGAGCAGCCCCAGCCAGGTCTTGTCCACCGCTGTGGGCTTCAGTACCAGGCCGAAGACGGCGTTGTTCAGGTTTTCGAGGGCCGCATCGATGGCGGCTTGCGAAGCATTGGGATCGGACTGCACCCCTTCGGCTGCCTCAAGGGCCGCCTGGAAGGCTGCCACACTTTCGTCGGTGTAATGCTCGGTTTCAATCTTCCCGGCGTCTGCAATGGCTTCGTTCAGGTCCGTCTTATCCGTGGCAACCGTGCCCGGGGCGTATTTCCAGCCGGTGTAGAGGATCAGATCTCCGGTGACGGGCGTGGAGAAATCATATGCCTGCGTACATGCGGAATCGGAGAACCAGCCCTGGAAGATGTAGTCGTCCGCCGTCAGGCCCTTGGGCTCGGTCGCAAGGCCGCCGTCCACCACTGTCTGGTCCGCGGGGGGCTCGCCGTGGGCATTGAGGAAGCTGACGGTGTGGGTCGGCGCGAACACCGCCTGGATGTTCCAGTCGTTGTTGTCCAGGGTGAAGAAATAGGGGTTGTCCTTGCTGATCACCTGCTCCGAGCCGTCGTTCTTCCGCCATTCCAGGAAGACATAGCCCGGCTCGGCCATGGCCTTGATCCAGTGATCGCCGCCGGGGACGAAGGCAAAGTCGAAGAGGGTCGACCACCTGGACTCAAAGTCGGCGTGGAACCAGCCGCAGGGATAGGTGTTGTCCGTGGAGCGGCGAACGGCGGTGAAGCCGTAGGTATCCATGATCTTCACCGCATAGATCACAAACACGAGACCCGGCGCGTCGTCGCGGGTATAGCGGCTGATCTCCGAAGCGCCGTCGATGGTGAGCTGGATGTCCTCGTTGATGATCACAGACCCGGTGGGCCGCAGGATGAATTCGCCGTAATAAGTCTGGCCGGGCTTCTGGCTGCCCACATAAACGTTGGTATAGTCGCCGACGTCCTCCTTCTGGGCCCACAGGCCGGTGGAGGGTTCCGCGTTCACACCGGGCGTCAGGCTGTAGACGCCGATGTTCGTGGTCGCGTCCACGGGGTAGCCGGGGATCCGGGTGGGCACGCAGATCCTGGCGGATTGGAGGGTCTTGTCGCCCGGCACGTCCAGATGGAAGTCGATGCACATCTGCTGGGCATTCACGTCGGCCTGGTCCGGCTCAGCGCCGGAGAACGCCATGGCCTGCGCCGCATCTTCGGCGAAATAATGGTCTCCGTCCGCCTCGAGCAGCAGCTGACCGTAATAGGTCTCTGCTGCGTCGAACTGGCCCCGGAAGCGCAGGCCGGGCTTCCCCACGTCGGCCTTGTCGGTCCACCAGAGCACGGGCTCGTGCGGCACCTGCTCCACGACGCTGAAATCCGCATAGGGATCGATGACGACGGTGGTATGGAAAGCGTCGGAGCCCGCGCCGTAGGTGCAGATCCCCACCTCCGGCGCGGTGATGGCGTCCAGCCAGATGGCATAGAGGGTGCGCGATCCGGAGAAGAGGAGGCTGCCGTTCATCGCATCGCTTGCGCCGGCGTCCACCTGGAAGCCCCAGCCGGCGAATTTCGCATTCGGCTGATCCGGCAGGTGGGGCAGCTGCATCCACGCGCCGATGCGCCCGGTGATCGGCGCGGGCGTATCGCCGTACTCAGTGCAGAAGCGGATGGTGCAGGAATCGTCCTCGAGCGCCTCGTAATCGGCGAAGAACCAGAGGCCGCCGTCGGAGAGGCCGGCGTCGTGCCGCAGGGCTGTGTCCCCGTTGACAATGGCCTGAACATGATCGGTAAAGCAGAAGCCTTCGTCGGGCTTGAGTTCAAAATAGCAGCGGTAGCGCTTGCCGGCTTCATAATGGTCCGAGGCGCTCATCATGGGGCTCTCAGAGTAATCTTCGTAGACTTCGCACCAATAGAGCGCCGTCTTCGTGAAAGCGTCGGTTCTCGGATACGCTTCAAAGTCCGGCGTTTTTCCGGCCACCGGCGGGGTCAGGAACAGGGGCAGGGTGTCCAGAGGCTTCTGCGGCGCATGGAGATACCCGTAATAGTAGCCGATCTCGATGATATCGTCCGCGTCGTCTTCCGTGCCCTTGTCATCCAGCGTCACGAATGCCTTTCTGCCGTTGACCGAGCCGATGGCGTCGGCATAGGTGAAGGCGCCATCCTTCACCTGAAGCTGGAATACGACGTCATACTCCCCGCCGTCCTCAAAGGCGCCGGTCACCAGCTCATAGTGCTCATTGACCGTTTTGTAGTATTCCAGGCTGCCCGGCACCAGGGCCAGATTCACCGTATCGGCGATGACAATGCCGGATTCGCGCATGTCCTCCACGCTCAGGCCGACCTCCGGCTCGGGCACATTGGTCACGCAGATGCGCTCGATGTGGGAATCGTATTCGTACTGCGTGAGCTGGAAGTTATCCAGCTGGTACTGGTTGGCTGTCTGATCGATGTGGTGGAAAACCAGGCAGATCTTCTTCCCGGCGTAAGCCGTCAGATCGAAGCGGTAGGACTTCCAGCCTTCATTCGGATAGGGCATCACCTGTTCGAAGCACAGGTACGGCATGTTCTTCATGCTCTGCGAGAACTGCGGATAGTCGGCGTCGATGACATAAAAGTCGGTCCGGCTGTATGGAGGCCCATCCTCCGCCTGGATCATCCTGGCGTCGAAGGTCAGCTCGTATTCAAAGTCCAGGGGCAGCTCGATGGCCGGCGAGATCAGATAGTCGTCCGAGGCCGCGGGCGTAACGTCTTCTCCGAGCGGCCGCGGTGAGCACGCATAATTGTACATGGTGCAGCTTTCCTCTGTCCCGTCTCTTGTCCAGCCGCAGACGTCGTAGTTGGCGTCAATACTCGTCCATGCGTTCCAGGTTTCCGAATCCTCAAAATCCTCGCTCCAGACGACCTGGGATCCGCCGCCGGCCAGCGCCGTCACCGGGAGCATGCCCAGCAGCAGGACCAGGACCAGCAGATTGCAGAGTATTCTTTTTTTCATAGTTTCTCCTTTCTTCTCAGTAAACGCAAGCAGGGGCCGCCGCGGCCCCTGTCGATCGTTCCGCGGGACCGTCGATTCATGGCGCGGCAGCGCCGGTGTCCGGGAATCTTCCTTTTTCTGTATCTATTGTACAGAGCTTTTCGCGGGATGTAAAGTCCGATTCTCAAAAAACCGCATCCGGATTCCTCCCATAACGGCGATTTGCTTTTTCGGCAGACTCTGATATAATGGAGCAAACAGGATCCGGAGGCGGCGTTATGATCGATCTGAAGCATCTTGAGCAATATACGGAGAACAACCGTATTGAGGCGAAAAAAGCTCTGGGCGGCCTGCCCCACAGCATCTGGGAAACCTATTCCGCCTTTGCCAACGCCATGGGCGGCTTATTGCTCCTCGGTGTGGAGGAGCACAAGGACAAGTCCCTGCATCCGGTGGATCTGCCGGATCCCGAGGGGCTGCGGCAGCAATTCTGGACCATGGTCAACGACCCCCGGGTGGCCAGCGTCAACATCCTCAGCCCAGCGGACGTCACCATAGAGGCCGTGGAGGGCTGCCGGATCCTGGTCATCCGCGTGCCCCGGGCAGAGCGGGCCTATCAGCCCGTCTATGTGGAGGGCAACCCCCTCAACACCTACCGCCGCAAGGGCGAGGGCGACTGCCGCTGCAGCCGCGAGGAGATCCAGGCCATGGTCCGCGACGCCGACGAGCGCGCCCAGGATCTGCGCCTGTGGACGCAGTTCGGACCTGAGGTCCTGAACGAAGCCGCGGTACACAGCTATCGGGACGCCATGACGCAGGCCAATCCCGACCATCCCTGGCTGTCGCTTCCGGAGGAAGACTTTCTGAGAAGATCCGGCGTCCTGGGGATCGACGAGAACGGACGTCTGCACCCCACCTCCGCGGGTTTGCTGATGTTCGGCAGCGAACCGGAGATCGTCCTGGTCTTTCCCCGCTATTTCCTCGACTATCAGGAAGCGGACGATCCGGCGCAGCGCTTCTGCTCGACCGCCGGCGACTGGTCCGGAGGCGTCTATGAATTCTACACACGCGTCTGCGCCCGCCTGCTGCCCCGGCTCGCGGCAAAGCATGGTCCGGAGGTCAGCGCTGCCGTAGGCGAGGCGATCACCAACAGTCTGGTCAATGCCGACTACCGCGGGACGGGCGGACTGACGGTGTGCCTGGAGCCGGGCCGCGTCACCGTATCCAACCCCGGCAGCTTTCGCATCGGCCTGGACGCCGCCAAAACCGGCGGCCTGTCCGATCCGCGCAACGGCACGCTCTTAAAGCTGTTCAATCGCATCGACGTGGGCCGGCACGCCGGCAGCGGCATTCCCAACATCCTGCGCATCTGGCGGGAACAGCGCTGGCCGGAGCCGGAGATCGCGCAAAGCTACGGCCCGGACCGGACGACCGTCACCCTGCGCTTCGGGCCGCGGAAAAAGAAGGCCGGCGGACCGACCGAAAACCCCATGCGCATCGAAGCCGCAGCGCAGAAGTCCATGCTGATCGACGAGCTGACCGACCGCGCCGCCCTCACGCCGGCACAGCTTGGCCGTCTGCTGGGCATTCCCTCGGCCCAGGTGCGGGCGCTGCTCGCCGAGCTCACCGACGACGGCATCGTCGTCCCCGCCGGCAAAACCTACCGTTTGAGAGCATAAACCGCCGTTTCGCAACGTGTTACCCATGTGCCTTCCCCCGGATCGCCGGATGCCCACAGGCTCGCTGTCCAGCATCCACCCGCTTCCGTCAGACCTTCGGTCCTGCACCGTCAAAGCCTTCCCCTTGAGTAAACGCTGAATAAAGTGATCCGTGTTCGAATGATGCACAAGGCATCAAATCACGCAGCGCCCTTGGCTCCCTCCGGGAGGGAGCCACGCAAACGAACTGCTATGCGTTTCAAATAAATCAGCGGTTACTTGAGGGGAAGGCTTTGGTGCACAGCGGGCTTTTGGTGCCATGCAAGCGGGCCGATGTGGGCATCGGCCCCTACGGGATGGTTGTTGTCAGAATTCTCTGAACATAAAGAATGCCGGGGCTGCTTGTGCAGCCCCGGCGGGTTTTTATGTGGGTATCAAGCTTGTGTTATTACGCTTTCCCGGCGTCCATGGCGCGGTAGAGGAAGGTGACGACCTGGCCTCTCAGGCAGGTGCCGTCGGGCACGAAGGTGGTGTCGGTCATACCGTTGGTCACCTTGGCGGCCACGGCCCAGGCGATGGCGTCCTCGTAGAAGGCGCCGGGCTTGAGGTCCGTGAACGGGCTGTTGGCCTTCTCCACGGCGGGAGAATCCTTGAAGCGGTACAGGAAGGTCACGATCTGTCCACGGGTGCAGGTGGCATCCGGAGCGAAGGTGGTGTCCGTCGCGCCCTTGGTGATGCCCTTCTCTACGGCCCAGGCCACGGCCTTCTCATAGAAGGCGCCGGGCTTGAGATCCGTGAAGGGAGATTCCGCAGCGGCGGGCTCCGGGCACCCGGCGGCACGCCACAGGAAGGTCACCACGTGGCCTCTCGTGCAGGGATTGTCCGGGCCGAAGTGGGTGGCGTCCACGCCGTTGGTGATCTGCGGATCGGCAAAATATGCCCAGTAGACGGGACCGAAGTAGAATTTGCCTTCGTCGCGCACGTCGTCGAACAGGAAGGGCGGCTCATCCTTGGGAACCAAGGATGAAACGGCGGCAGTCAGCGCCTCGGCAGCCGCATCAATGTCGGACTGCAAAACGCTTCCCTCGCCGATCAGAACCTCGGCCGTTTTCAGCGCTGCGTCGAGCGCTGCCACGGACTCCTCGGTGTACTTGCTCCTGTCCACCTTCCGGGCGGCCTCCACGGCGGGCTCCAGAGCGCTCCAATCCGGCGCTGTCAGGCCGCGAGCTGCGTCGATCAGGTCCTGGGCTGCAGCGTCGACCTCGGCCTGCGTGGCGTCTTCCCTGGCATAGATCTCCTTTGCATGGGCGACCGCCGCATCGTGAACCCGGATCGATTCTACGGTGTAATTCATCGGCGGCTTGAATTCATACAGCGCAATCGCCTCGGCCAGGGCGGTCTTATCCACTGCCGGCGCCGTGCCATCGCCGAAGGCCCAGGGCTTCCAGAGGTAGTCCTCGGCGAACATACGCAGCAACTGGCTCCAGGTGTTGAAATCGTGGGCGCCCGCGACGTTCAGGGTTTTGGAGAAGAAGCCGCCCTTCTCCATATTCTGGGTGTTCGTGGTGGTGGCGTTCTGATAGTTCGCCCCGTCGAACACGCCGACGCCGATGAGGATGTGCGCCTTGTCGAGATTCGGCGTCGAGGGCGTGATGGTCTCGGAGCAGCTGAACAGGCCATAGTAGCCGAAGCTCTCGGGATCGGTCTCCATGACGGCTCTGGTGTAGCGGCTGCCCATGGACAGGCCCGCGAGGGCACGATCCTTCGCATCCCCGGAGACGTTGTAATGCTGCAGGACCGTATTGAACAGCGCGGCGTATTTGTCGTTCTGGCTGCCGATGGAATTGTTGTTGTTCGGCAGGGAGACCACCACAGCGGACGCGGTGCGGTCCTCGGCGATCAGATTGTCCATGATGTTCGGGGCGGAGCCGATGCCCATCCAGTCGGATTCATCCTGGCCCCAGCCGTGGACCAGGTAGACGGTCTTGTAGGGCTCGGCCCGGTTTTCGTCATAGCCGTAGGGCAGATAGACGCCCATGTAGAAGGTGTTGTTCCCGACCTTGTAGGGCACGTACTCCCAGCTGCCCTTCTCAGTTTCCCGGGGCAGCTCCGCCTCGCGGGCCTTCAAAAGCTCGCTTCCCTGCTTCTCGTCATAGGGCACATAGACGCAGTTGTAGGCGTCCTTGGTGGCGGAGCTGTTGGGGCTCCACTTCGGCGCGTTGGCGGGGTCAGGCATCATGCGGTTGTTGTTTCCAATGTTGAACCAGTACTGGTTGGCGCCGGCGGCCAGGGGCAGCTCATAGTACCAGTAGCCGCCGTCGAGCTTCTGCATGGGCTCCTTGAACTGGCTGCCGCCGCGGCGGGTCAGACCGGGCCTGTACTCCTTCGGCGCATAGGTTCTGGTGTCTGAACGATCCTCAAAATTGCTCAGGTTCAGGTCGCCGCAGAAATAGACCTGGCTGGCGGTGGGATCATAGTAGGTGAACCGTCCGGTGTAGCCCGTGGGCGAAGCCGGATCAGCGACAACGACCGGCCCGGGAACCGGTTCGTCAGCCGCGCTTACTGCCGGAAGCATGCCCAGCAGCATGACGATGCAGATCAGGGCTGCGATCAATCGTTTTCTCATCATCTTCTCCTTTTCTCGATTCAGCGTGAGTAGCTCTTTGATGGGGCGGCAATCCGCCTGTATCGGTTTTTCCGTGTTTATTTTACAATCACAGAGGAACCAGCGCAAGCAAATTTGCGGATTCCTGGATTTTTGATTATTTCCCACAAAAAGAATTCCGTCATTTTGTATGTACTGTCCGGCATCACGCTGCCCACTGCGTAAAAAGCGCCTGCTGCGATTTGCAGCAGGCGCTCAGCGTGTCAAAAAAGTATTTTTGCCCCGCTGCGTGCGTTTTCCAAACTTTTGGAAAAGTTTGGAAAACGGTTTGATTGGACGCGAAAGGAAACCC
>CADBKB010000005.1 GCA_902795095.1 Oscillospiraceae bacterium | reverse complement strand
GAAGGAGCATTTTCGTAGAAAATGCGAATTCGAGCTGGGGGCAGGCTGTCAGTTTCAAACGAACTGACAGCCGACAGGCTCACGTATTTCGAGGCCGCTGTCTGTTACGAAAAGCTCCACGACCATTTCGACGTCCCATATGAGGAGATCGCGGACCGGCTCGGGATTTCCCTCGGCGAGATCATCGAACGCCTGCGTTTGCTCAAAATCCCGCAGGAGCTGCGCAAAACCATGATCGAAAACGGGTTAGGGGAGGCCTATGCGCGCGTTTTGCTTCATCTTGACGAAACGGATATGCGGGATTTACTCTCCGAGATCGTCGAAAACCGGCTCAGCCTCTATGAAACAAAAGCCCGCGCTGCCGCCTTGGTCAAAAAGGACCGCGCCCCGCTGAAGATCCTCACGTTCTATAAAGACAGCCGGATCTTCCGCAATACGATTGAAAACACCGTTCAGCGGATGCAGAACGCCGGGATCCGCACGGACACGGGACAGCCCTGCATGCAGGGCGCGTTTTTGCAGTTCAGGCAGCGCCGGGCCTCCGCCTCGGCCTGCGCCGGGGCATAGCCCAGGGCGACCTCGGAGAAATTGTGCCGGCGAATTACCGGCGCCTGCTCCGGCATGGTTTGTCTTTCCAGATCAGCCATTTCCGTCCTCCTTCATGCGGCAGTGCTCGCAGGCACGGCGCTCATAGTCGCGGTACATCTGCTGGCGCTTGATGGCGCCGTCCCAATCGATCGCATGGCCGTCGAAGTCCGGGCCGTCCACGCAGGCGAATTTCGTCTGCCCGCCCACGCTGACGCGGCAGCCGCCGCACATGCCCGTGCCGTCGATCATGATCGGATTCATGGAAACAGTGGTGGGCAGGCCGTAGCGCTCTGTGAGGGCGCACACCGCCCGCATCATCACCAGCGGGCCGATGGCGATGACCAGGTCGAAGGTCTCCCCCGCCTCCAGGAGCTCCCGCAGGCGGTCGGTGACGAAGCCCTGCAGGCCGTTGGAGCCGTCGTCGGTGGTGATGATGAGCCGGTCGGAGGCGGCGCGCATCTCTTCGGCCAGGATGATATAGCTCTTGTCGCGGAAGCCGGTGATGGCGGTCACCTCCGTGCCCAGGGCCTTGAGCTTCTTGGCCTGGGGCCAGGCGATGGCGGTGCCGAGGCCGCCGCCGATCACCGCGGCCTTTTTGTAACCCTCCAGCGCCGTGGGCATGCCCAGGGGGCCGGCAATGTCGCTGATCTCGTCCCCGGCATTCAGGCGCGCCAGGGCCCGGGTGGAATTGCCCACCGCCTGCCGCCACGGTGAAGGGCACCCGCTCGGCGTACTCGTCCAGCCGGACGATGACGAACTGCCCCGGCTCGACCTTCCGGGCGATCAGCGGGGCCTCGATTTTCATGAAATAGACCTGGGGATTCAGATCGCGTTTTTCTGTGATTCTGTAGGGCAAGCCAATCACTTCCTCTCTTCAGGATGCAAAAAAAGACAATGGCGCCTTTTTGCAAAGACGCCATTGCCTTAACGGGAGTATCATACCCCGTTTTGGCCGGTTTGTCAATTATTTTCCGCTGTCGCCGTAGTTGGAAAGCACCCGCGCGGAGGGATCGTCCACGTCGCAGCCCTCCCAGGCCCGGTTCGGCATCCAGAAGTCGGCGATCATCTCCGCCTGGCCGGGATAATACTTCTCGAAGATCTCGCGGTACAGCAGCGATTCCTTGGTAAACGGACGGGCATGGGTATACTTCCTGCACCGGCGCTTGAACTGGGCATCGGTGTAGCGGCTCTCGGCATACTGCTTGAGATAGTCCACCATGGAGTGGCCCACCGCATCGGAGAAGGCCGCCTTCTCTCTCCAGAGGATCTCGTCGGGCAGATATCCCAGTCCGTCGAAGGCCCTGCGCAGCAGGTACTTTCCCTTGCCGTAGGTGTTCATTTTGATCGCCGGATCCAGGGCCATGACGTATTTCACGAAATCCAGATCGCCGAAGGGCACCCGGGCCTCCAGAGAGTTGACGGAGATGCAGCGGTCGGCCCGCAGTACGTCGTACATGTGCAGCTCCCGCAGGCGCTTCACAGCCTCCGCCTGGAATTCCTCCGCGGAGGGGGCGAAATCGGTATACTTGTAGCCGAACAGCTCGTCGGAGATCTCGCCCGTCAGCAGCACCCGCACGTCCGTGCGCTCATGGATGGCCTTGCACACCAGATACATGCCCATGCTGGCGCGGATGGTGGTGATATCGAAGGTGCCCAGCAGCTCGATCACCGTCTCCAGGCTGGAGATCACCTCGCCGGGGGTCATGAAGACCTCGGTATGCTCGCTGCCGATGTACTCCGCCGCCTGGCGGGCGTATTTCAGGTCGATGGCGTCCTCGCTCATGCCGATGGCAAAGGTGCGGATGGGCGCGTCGCTCTTTCTCTGGGCAATGGCGCACACCAGGGAGGAATCGAGACCGCCGGAGAGCAGAAAGCCCACCTTCGCGTCGGAGACCAGCCGCTTTTCCACGCCGGCGATCAGCTTTTCGCGGATGGCAGCGCAGGCGGCGTCCAGGCCGTCATGGCAGACCTTGTCCACCCTGGCAATGTCGCAGTAGCAGACAAACTGTCCGTCCATGTAATAGTGTCCTGGGGGGAAGGGCATGATTCTGTCCACGATGCCCACCAGGTTCTTGGCCTCGCTGGCAAAGACGATCTCCCCCTCCGGGTCATAGCCGTAGTACAGGGGCCGGATGCCGATGGGGTCCCGGGCGGCGATATAGCGGCCGTGCTTCTCGTCGAAGATGATACAGGCGAATTCCGCGTCCAGCATGGCAAACATATCCGTGCCGTACTCCTTCCACATGGGAAGCAGGATCTCGCAGTCGCTGTCGCTGTAAAATGTATAGCCCAGCTTCAGAAGCTTTTCCCGCTCGGCCCGGAAGCCGTATAGCTCGCCGTTGCAGACGCAGTAGTCGCCGTCCAGCTCGAAGGGCTGCATGCCCTCGTGGGTCAGGCCCATGATGGACAGCCGGTGAAAGCCCAGATAGCCATTGCCGGTGTTGATGATCCGGGTCTCGTCCGGTCCCCGGGACTGGGTGCGGATAAAGCCCTCCATAAAAGCGCGATAGGTGACGCCGCTGCCGACATAGCCCATGATAGAACACATAACAATAACCTCTTTTCGGTAATATCAGCATTCTATAGGGCAAGTGCTGTGCTCGCGGTGCCACCTATATTTGTTCTCATTTCCGAATCTCAGACAAGATTCTGCCGGCTGACGTGCGGCGCTACGGCGCACCTACTGGGCAATGCCGTTCAGATTGCAGCTCGAAAAGTGTTTTTCATGCGCGCCCGCCGCGTGATTCTCACCGGCGCACGCTCTCTGGGGACGGGTTGGACGCACTACTTCTCTTTTCTCAAACGCTTTTATGATGACAAATGGTTATTCCTCGACCGGCGCCTGGGCGTTGGCCTCGGCACGGGGGTCGGGCTGCTGCTCGCCGAGGGTGAAGGGATGCCCCGGCTGCATGAAGTGGGTGTGGAGCGTCTCCGGACAGCTGCCGGATCCGTTTTCTGTCTTACACATTGCAATGCCTCCTCGCTTAAACGATGCCCTGGGCCATCATGGCGTCAGCGACCTTCTTGAAGCCGGCGATGTTCGCTCCGTCGACGTAGTCGTCCTCCATTCCGTATTCCCGGGCCGCGTCGTCAATATTGTGATACAGGTTTACCATAATTTCCTTCAGGCGGCGGTCGACCTTCTCAAAGCACCAGGGGCGGCGCGCGCTGTTCTGGCTCATCTCCAGCGCGGAGGTGGCCACGCCGCCGGCGTTGGACGCCTTTCCGGGCAGGAAGAGGACGCCATGGGACTGCAGGTAGTCCGTCGCCTCGGGGGTGGTGGGCATGTTGGCGCCCTCGGCCACGGCGAGCACGCCGCCGGAGACCAGGATCTTTGCATCGTCCAGGGTCAGCTCGTTCTGGGTGGCGCAGGGCAGCGCGATATCCGGCTGGACGCTCCAGACGCCCCGGCCCTCGTGATACTCGGCATTGGGTCGGTAGACCTTGTATTCGGTCAGGCGCTTGCGCTCGACCTCCTTGATCTTCTTCAGCGCCGCCACGTCGATGCCATCGGGATCGTAGACCCATCCGGTGGAATCGGAGCAGGTGACGACCTTCGCGCCCAGCTGCTGGGCTTTTTCAATGGCGTAGATGGCCACATTGCCGGCGCCGGAGACGGCGACGGTCTTCCCCTCCATGCCGTGCCCGTGGCACTTGAGCATCTCCTCCACGATGTAAAGCAGGCCGTAGCCCGTGGCCTCCGTGCGGGCCAGGGAGCCGCCGTAGCTCAGGCCCTTGCCCGTGAGCACGCCCTCGAACACGTTGCGCAGCTTCTTGTACTGGCCGAACAGATAGCCGATCTCCCGGCCGCCGACGCCGATATCGCCGGCGGGCACGTCGGTATCGGCGCCGATGTACTTGCTGAGCTCCGTCATGAAGCTCTGGCAGAAGCGCATGATCTCCCGGTCAGACTTGCCCTTGGGGTTGAAGTCCGAGCCGCCCTTGCCGCCGCCGATGGGAAGGCCCGTCAGGGAATTCTTGAAGATCTGCTCAAAGCCCAGGAACTTGATGATGCCGATATAAACCGACGGATGGAAGCGCAGGCCGCCCTTGTAGGGGCCGATGGCGCTGCTGAACTGCACGCGGTAGCCGTTATTGACCTGCACCTGGCCCTGATCGTCGATCCAGGGCACGCGGAACTTGATCTGCCGCTCGGGGGTGACCAGGCGCTCCAGCAGGGCGTCGCGGCGATAGGCCTCTTCGTTCTCGGCGATCACGGGACGAAGGGAATTCAGCACCTCCGTCACGGCCTGGTGGAACTCCGGTTCGTTCGGGTTTTCTTTTTTGACTCTCTCAATGACTTCATCAACGTAGGACATAGTTTTCCTCCCGGACGACAAAAAGCGCCTTCAGCGGCAGGATTCTGCCGCGAAAGACGCCATTGCCTTTTTATAGTATTCAAGAACAGAAAAAGCGCCTCCGAGTGCATGCACTCGAAGACGCCTTTGCCTTCATGTTTCGCATTATAGCGGGGGGAAAACCGTTTGTCAAGCCCCGATTTTGCAATTTGCATGATTTCTTCTTGCGAAGTGTTCCTATTTTTTACATGCTGCCTCTTGACGAGCCGCATAAATTCATGTAAAATACGTACATGAGCAAAGGCGTTCATTTCTGTGCGGCAGGGGCCGCAGGGAATGGACGTTCTTCCTTTTTTGCATGACGATGCACCGGCGTCCCGGTCCGATTTTGAATAACAGATGAGCAATGGCGTTCATTTTTGTGCAGAGGGAAGGCTCTGTACTGAAATGGACGCACTTTTTTTGCTTCCCGGAAAATGTAAAAGGCAGGATGATGATCATGAGATACTCAAACGCAGAGGTCATGGAATATGTCCGCGAGGAGGACGTGAAGTTTATTCGGATCGCGTTTTGCGACGTCTTCGGCCGGCAGAAGAACATTTCCATCATGCCCCAGGAGCTGCCCCGTGCATTTGAATACGGCATAGCGTTCGACGCTTCGGCCATCGCCGGCTTCGACGGGGATACCCGGTCGGATCTGCTGCTGCATCCCGACGCCGAAACGCTGACGCTGCTTCCCTGGCGGCCGGAGCACGGAAAGGTCGTGCGCATGTTCGCCGGCATCACCTATCCCGACGGCAGGCCTTTTGAGAGCGACACCCGGAGCCTTTTGAAGAAGGCCGTCGCCGACGCGGCGCGGGCGGGCTGCACCTTCCGCTTCGGCGCGGAGCAGGAATTCTATCTGTTCCATCTGGACGAGGCGGGCAGGCCGACCAGAGAGCCCTATGACGAAGCCGGCTACATGGACGTTGCGCCCGAGGACCGTGGCGAAAACGTCCGGCGGGAGGTGTGCCTGATCCTGGAGCAGATGGGCATTCAGCCGGAGAGCTCCCATCATGAGGAGGGCCCCGGCCAGAACGAGATCGACTTCCGTTATTCCGACGCCCTGAGTGCGGCGGACAACGCCATGACCTTCCAGACCGTTGTTAAAACCGTGGCGCGTTCCAACGGCCTGTATGCCGACTTTTCAGCCAAGCCCCTGGACAGCAAGCCCGGCAACGGCTTTCACGTCAACATCTCCGTCGAACCCTCCGACAACACCGAGCGCATGAACCAGATGATCGCCGGCATCCTCGACAAGGTGCCGGAGATGACCCTGTTCCTGAACCCCACGGAGAACTCCTACAAGCGCTTCGGCCTGAGCAAAGCCCCCGGTTACGTCTCCTGGTCCCATGAAAACCGATCCCAGCTCATCCGCATCCCCGCCGCCATCGGCGAGTACCGCCGTGCGGAGCTGCGTTCTCCAGACCCGACCGCCAATCCCTATCTGGTATTTTCCCTGCTGATTTATGCGGGCCTTTACGGCATAGAGCATCAGTTGCCTCTACCGGCGCCGACGGATATCAATCTCTATCGGGCGGACCAGAAAACGCTGGCCGCCTTCAAGCGACTGCCCGACACCCTGAAGGCCGCAGCGGAAGCGGCACGGGACAGCGAATTCATCCGCAAGCACATCCCGCAGACCATTTCGGATAAGTATTCCCATCTGTAAGAGAGAAAGAATTCTATGCAAAGGAGGGAGCAGTATGGGCCTGAAGGAACGTGTTTACAGCGTCCTCGTCGTCTCTGCATCCAAGACGTTCAACGACGCCCTGCAGTCCTTGCTCCCCGAATCGAAATACAGCCCTGTAAAGCTGGTCCCGAGCATCAGTCTTGCCAAGCAGGTCCTGACCGAGCGGATCTTCGACTATGTAATCGTCAACTCTCCCCTGCCGGACGACGCCGGCATCCGCTTCGCCATCGACACCAGCCGGTCCCGGGAGGCGGTCGTGCTGCTTCTGGTCCGGTCAGAGCTCCATGAGGAGGTCCATGAACGAGTGGTGGAGCACGGCGTGTTCACTCTGCCGAAACCGACTTCAAAGCAGATGATCACTATGGTGCTCGGCTGGATGTCCAGCGCCAGGGAGCGGCTCAGGGAGTCCCAGAAGAAGACCCTGTCCATTGAGGAGAAGATCGGCGAGATCCGCCTGGTCAACCGAGCAAAGTGGCTGTTGATCGATCATCTGCAGATGACGGAGCCGGAGGCGCACCGTCACATTGAAAAACAGGCCATGAACCGCTGCATCTCCAAGCGCGCCGTGGCCCAGGAAATCGTCGACCGCTACGCCGAATGATTTCCCACCAATTTTGTCAGAAACGGGCGCCGGACAATGC
Source organism: Oscillospiraceae bacterium (assembly GCA_902795095.1). Next base: position 17,396 of record CADBKB010000005.1, on the reverse strand, counting down.
CCTGCCCACATCAGGGCGTCCTTCCGCTCGTTTTTGAGAGCTCATTCTCTATTCAAGCGGGGGCCCTGTCGCGCAAGCGGCAGGGCCCTTGCTTTTTTGGGGTGTGTAACCGCGCCCTCCGGGAGCCTGCCGGGTCCGCGATCCGGCGGGCAAGGGTATGGACGCTTCTGCTTAAAGAACCGGACGGGCTGATCCGACGCCGTATTTATGCAATCTTAATATCAGCCCCAATGCTTTAATACGGTCTTAATCCTGCGCCTGTCCGCCTTAACGCCGTCTTTGTGGGCTCCGATATAGAATAAGGTACAACAAACATCGGGAGGCCTATCATGAGCGGACGTCTGTTGGGGAAAAAGCTTTCTTCCTACCAGATCATCATATCGGGTTTTCTGGGCGTCATCCTGATCGGGACGCTGCTGCTGATGCTCCCGGTGAGCTCGAAGCAGCGAATCTGGACCGCGCCGGAGGATGCGCTGTTCACCTCCACCTCCGCCGTCTGCGTCACAGGGCTGGTCATCCGGGACACGGCAATGCACTGGTCCGTGTTCGGGCAGACGGTGATTATGATCCTGATCCAGATCGGCGGTCTGGGCGTCGTATCCGTCGCGGCGTTCCTCGCCACCCTCTCCGGCCGAAGGATCTCGCTGCTGCAGCGCAGCATGCTCCAGGACAGCATCAGCGCCCACCAGATCGGCGGCATCGTTAAGATGACCGGCTTTGTTTTCAAGGTGGCGTTCCTGACGGAGCTCCTGGGCGCGCTCGTCATGCTTCCCGCATTCTGCAGATCCTTCGGGGCCGCGGGGATATGGATGGCGGTGTTCCATTCGGTTTCCGCTTTCTGCAATGCGGGCTTCGACGTCATGGGCGGGAAAACCGGCGCATTCTCCTCGCTGACCTTCTTCAGCGGCGCCGTCGGCATCTGCCTGCCGATCTGCCTGCTGATCGTGATCGGCGGCATCGGCTTTCTCACCTGGGAGGATGTCGCCGCGAACAGGCTCCGGTTCAAGCGGTACAGGATGCAGAGCAAGGCGATCCTTGTGACCACGGCTGTGCTGATCCTGCTGCCTGCGGCATTCCTGTTCTTCAATGATTTCCGGGCCTTCCCCGTGAAGGAGCGGCTGTGTCTTTCCTTTTTCCAGGCGATCACGCCCCGAACGGCGGGCTTCAACACGGCGGATCTGACAGCCATGTCGAGCGCGAGCCGGGCGATGCTGATCGTGCTGATGCTGATCGGCGGAAGCCCGGGCTCCACCGCCGGCGGTATGAAAACCACAACTGTCGCTGTGCTGATCGCAAACGCTCTGGCCGAGTTCCGTAGGAGAAAACACGCGCGGATGTTCGGCCGTCGGATCGAGGACGGCATCGTGAAAACCGCCGCGACCCTTCTGAGCATGTACCTGTGCCTTGTTTTTGCAAGCGCGTTCATCATCGGCGCCGTGGAGCAGGCGCCCTTCAGCACCTGTATATTCGAGACGGCCTCAGCCATCGGCACCGTGGGGCTGTCCCTGGGCGTCACGCCGTCGCTGGGCATGGCATCCCATCTGATCCTTATCGCGCTGATGTTCTTCGGCAGAGTCGGCGGTCTGACGCTGATGTTCGCCGCGCTCAGCAGCAGAAGCGCGGAGGTATCCATGTGCCCGGCGGAAAAGATCAACGTCGGATAACGGAGGCGTATATATGAAATCGATACTGCTGATCGGAATGAACCGCTTCGGTTCCTTCCTGGCGAGGCAGCTTCACGAGCTGGGGCACCAGATCATGGCCGTGGACAGGGACGAGACACGCATCAACGAGATCCTTCCGCTGGTCACGGACGCACAGATCGGCGACAGCACAAACGAAGCCTTTCTCCGGTCCCTGGGGATCAACAATTACGATGTGTGCATCGTCGCCATCGGCGGGGACTTCCAAAGCTCCCTGGAGACCACCTCCCTGCTCAAGGAATTGGGCGGAAAACTCGTCGTATCCCGGGCGGACCGGGATGTACAGGCCAAGTTCCTGCTGAAGAACGGGGCGGACGAGGTCATCAATCCGGAGAAGCAGATTGCGGAATGGGTCGCCATCCGCTACGCCTCCAACCATGTGCTCGACTACATCAAGCTGGACAATGACCACGCGATTTTTGAGGTCGCCGTGCCCGCCGACTGGGTCGGCAGGACGGTGGGCCAGATCGATATCCGAAAGCGGTACGGGATCAACATCATGGCGGTCAAGGAAGACGGAAAAATGGACCTGTCCGTCACGCCGGAAACCATACTGACCGACCGGAAAACCATGCTCGTGCTGGGCCGGAGAAAGGCGATCCAGAAGTGCTTCCGCATTTAGCGAACCACGCGAAAGGAGACGAAGATCATGAGAGAGTTGTTTCTGGCGCTGGCTGTGATCGCCATGTTTGCCTTCTCCTTCTTTGTCGTCGGTCGGATCGGCGTCTTTCTGGAGGCGAACTATCTGGGCGCCGGCGCGAAAAAGCCGACGGACAGGGACGTCTGCGTCACATTTGCGGAAGGGGCAAGCGCCGCGGAGACCGCGCATCAGATCCGCAGGCTGAGCGAAAACTACGACCGGTGCGCGGTCATCGTATGCACCGCGCCCGATCCCGACATCCTGGATTTTTTTGACGCGGAGTGGTGCGCCGAAGATTCACAGTACAGAATTGGCTGATTCTGTGGTATAATACAGCGCAATAAAACCTTAACGCCAAGGATGATACGATATGGATCACATCTTAGAGGGCAATGAGCGCATCCTGGTCTGCCTCTCCCCGTCCCCTTCCAATAAGAAGGTGGTCGACGCGGCAGCCAAAATGGCCGAGGCGTTCCACGCCGCCCTGACCGCCATTTACGTAAAGCCCACGAATTACAGCCAGATTTCCGAGAAGGATAAGCAGCGGCTGCAGCGAAACATCGAATTTGCCGAGCATCGCGGCGCCTCGGTGGCGACCATCATCGGCAACGACGTGCCCGTGCAGATTGCAGAATACGCCCATATCTCCGGCGCCACAAAGATCGTAGTGGGCCGGAGCGGCGCGCGACGCCGCCATTTCTGGAGCAGGGCCCCGCTCACGGAGCAGATCATTCTGAACGCGCCGGATCTGGACGTGTACATCATCCCGGACTCCGCGGCGGATCTGAAACAGCAGCGGGAACGGACGCGCCTGGCAGGCCAGATCCGCCCCACCTGGCGCGACACCCTGATCTGCGTCGCGCTGCTGATCTCCGCCGTAGCCGTGGGCCTGGTTTTCAATATGTTCGGCTTCTCTGAGTCGAATATCATCACCGTCTTCATTCTCGGCGTGCTGGTGATCTCCGTGATGACCGTGAGTCCGCTCTACAGCGTCGCGGGCTCCCTGGCAAGCGTACTGCTGTTCAACTGGTTCTTCATCGAGCCCCGCTTCAGCTTTCACACCTATGAGCCGGAGTATGCCGTCACCTTCGCCATCATGCTGACCTCCGCTCTGATCACCAGCACCCTGGCCAACAAGCTCAAAAGCAACAGCCGGCAGGCCGCCCGGGAGGCGTTCCGCGCCAAGGTGCTGTTTGACACAAATCAGCTTCTGCAGAGCGCGGAGACGCCGCAGGACGTGATCCGCATCACCGCCCGCCAGACCATCACCCTGCTTGACCGCGATGTGATCGTATTTCCTCTGACGGACGGCGCCATCGGCCAGGGCATCCGCTTCAGCGCCGCCCAGGCCGCCGGGACCGACGCTGTGCCCAGCGAAAAGGAAGCGGAGATCGTCGCCTGGGTATTCGGCCGTCAGCAGGCGGCGGGCTTCCGGCTGGAGCATTACAGCGAGGCGAAAGCCCAGTACCATCCCGTCTGCATCAACGGCCATTGCTACGGGATCATCGCCGTCTATCTGGACGGAACCGCCCTGGAAACCTTTGAATACAGCGTGTTCATGTCGATCCTGGGAGAATGCGCCCTGGCCCTGGAAAGTCTGCAGAACGCGGCGGAGCGGGAACGGGCCTCCGTCATGGCGCGAAACGAGCAGCTTCGCTCCAACCTGCTTCGCTCCATCTCTCACGACATCCGCACGCCCCTGACCTCGATCTCCGGCAATGCCAGCAATCTTCTGTCCCACGACCGTCAGCTGGACGACGAGACCCGCCGGCAGATCTTCTCTGACATTTATGACGATTCGGAATGGCTCATCGACCTCGTGGAGAATCTGCTGTCCATTTCCCGCATCGAAAACGGTCAGATGGAGCTGCATCTTTCAACAGAGCTGATGAACGACGTGGCCGCGGAAGCCCTCAGGCATATTGACAGAAATGCAAATCAGCATATAATCGTGCTTGAGGAAACGGACGCTCTGCTGCTGGTGAAGATGGATCCCCGGCTGATCATGCAGGTGCTGATCAATCTGATCAACAACGCCATCAAGAATACCCAGCGGGGATCGGAGATCCGCATCCGCTGCGCCCGGGACGGGAATGCCGTGACCGTCAGCGTCCTCGATAACGGTCCCGGGATCCCGGATGAAATCAAGCCCCACATTTTTGAAATGTTTTATACCGGCCAGAACGGGATCGCCGACGGACGCAGAGGCCTCGGTCTCGGCCTGGCCCTGTGCAGATCCATCATCGAGGCCCACCGGGGAACCATCACCCTGACGGACAACGTCCCGACGGGCTGCTGCTTTACCTTCACTCTGCCGATGGAAGAGGTACAAATCAATGAATAAGCCCGTTGTTCTGGTCGTGGAGGACGATGTTCCCGTCCGCAATCTGATGTGCACGACCCTGAAAACCCACGAATATAAATTTCTGACCGCCGCCAACGGCGCCGAAGCCCTTCTTCTGGCCTCGTCCCACAACCCCGACGTGGTATTCCTGGACCTCGGCCTGCCGGATATGGACGGGATCGACGTGATCCGGCGGATCCGCAGCTGGTCCAACATGCCGATCATCGTGATCAGCGCCCGCAGCGAGGACGCGGACAAGATCGAGGCCCTGGACTCCGGCGCGGACGACTATCTGACCAAGCCCTTCTCCGTGGAAGAGCTGCTGGCGCGGCTCCGGGTCACGGTGCGGCGGCTGTCGCTGATGAACGGCACCGGCAGCGCCGACAGCGCCGTCTACATCAACGGAAAGCTCAAAATCGACTATTCCGCCGGCTGCGCCTGGCTGGACGGGCAGGAGCTCAAGCTGACGCCCATCGAGTACAAGCTTCTGTGTCTGCTGGCAAAGAACACAGGCAAGGTGCTGACCCACACCTTCATCACCCAGCGGATCTGGGGCCGGAGCTGGGACAACGACGTGGCCTCGCTGCGGGTGTTCATGGTGAATCTGCGCAAGAAGCTCGAATCTGCGCCGGATTCTCCCCAGTACATCCAGACCCACATCGGCATCGGCTACCGGATGCTCAAGGTGGAATGATCGCTCATGTATCGCGCCGCCGGGACACGGATCCGCAATCCTGACCCCGGGTCTGCCATAGAAGTCCTTACCCAAGCCCTTGTTTTGTACAGGGCGGCGGGTGAGGACTTTTTCTCTGCCTTTCCGGAAGCGGCGCTCCGGCTCGGGCAAACTCGGCATACGGCTTGCGGCGAGGGGCCGAACGGTCTGTTCGCCGAGCATTGATTTCATGCCCCATCCCCCTTATAATCATGATGGCGGGGAGCCGCGGCGGGATCGCCTGCGGGAAACGGGCGGCATCCGGTTCCGGGCGATAAAATAATATTTTTATTCCGTACAACAATTTCCCCCGCCGGATCGTTATATTTACAGAAAGCTTTCATCGCGATCCCATGTGATCGCCGGAGATACTATGGACACAGACTTTCAGCAGGTCGTCAATACGTATGCTGACGGGATGTACCGGCTGGCGTACAGCTTCTGCGCCAACCGGGCCGACGCGGAGGACGTGGTGCAGGAGGTGCTGATCAAGTACCTGCAGCGGCCGCCTCGCTGCAACGGTCCCGAGCAGCTTCGCGCATGGCTTATGAAGGCCACGGCCAACAAGTGCAGGGATTTGTTACGCAGCGGGTGGCGTCGGAAAACGCAGCCGCTGGCGCAGCCATGCGCGCCGCCGGAGGCCGACGATGCGGCCCTGGATGTGCGCGCCGCTCTGATGCAGCTGCCGCCGGGGCAGCGGGGCGCGGTTTACCTCTACTATTATGAGCAGTTCACCACCCGCCAGATCGCCGAGACCCTGCACCTGTCCGAAACCGCTGTGAGATCCCGGCTTTTTCAGGCCCGGAAAACCCTGAAAAAGCTCCTGGGAGGAGATGAAGATGATGGAACATAAACTGAAGGAATACTACGACGCGCTGACGCCGGAGCCCGGCTTCCATGACCGGCTGCTGGCCCTGGAAGAGGAATCGAAGCCCCGGCCCGGGCGCCGGCGGCTGGCGCTTCCGATCGCCGCGATGCTGATCATCGCATTGGCTGTCGGCGGCGGTTGGCGCTATCTGAGAAAGACCCTGCCGCAGCCCCTGCCGGAAAGCGACGCGCAGGCCGTCGAGCCCGCCGTGGCGGAGCTGGAGCCGGCATCGGCGGCGGAGCCGGCCCCCGCGGAGCCCAAGCGCCCCGCGCCGGTCCCGGAAGGACCCGCGCAGAGCGAGCCCGAGCCCATCCCGGAGGACGGTCCGCCGCAGATCGCGGGCGCCGCGCAGGAGGCGCGCCCCGCCGCCGGGGCCCGGACGGAGCAAACGCCGCCCGCCGCCCCTCCGAAGAACGAACCCGCACCGGAGCAGGCCCCGCCCCCGGACGAGGAACCCGGCGCCCTCGGGGAGGACCGGCCGGAGGCGGATCCGCCGGAGGTCGAGCCCCCGGCGCAGACGCCCGATCCGCCGGAGCAAACTCCGGATCCGCCGATCGTTGATCCGCCCGAGGAGAATCCGGATCCCCCGGATGTGATGATCACCCTCTCCGCTGATTTCTTCTCCGAGGGGGAACAGGATTTCGTCTCCGTCACCAACGACGCCACCGGCGAAACCGTCACCTACGATATGACGGGCCTGGTCCCGACCCGGAGCGAACCCGGGGCTGCCGCCGAGGATGCGGAAAGCTACAGCTTCCAGCGCGGCGCCTTCGGCTGTGACTTCGCCCTCACCATCACCCGGGAGGCCGACGGCTCGGCGGAAGCCTCTGCGGCCCCCATTCCCTGACTTTCTGCTCACAAAGGAGGAATCCATGATGTATCACGGACCGTTCCGGCGCGGGGCGAAGGTCCTCGCCCTGCTGCTGTGCCTTTGCCTCCTTGCGCCTCCGCTCCCCGCGCGGGCGGCGGGCGAGAAGGATCTTTCCGGCGAATTTCCGGACCCGTACTTTCTCAACACGATCTATTCCCACATCAACATCAACAAGCAGCCCGGCGAGCCGATCTACCAGTCGGACCTGGATAAAATCACCCGGCTGTACGTTCAGGTCGACCCGGCCAGGGATCTGACGGGGCTGGAATACCTCCGCAATGTCCAGTATCTCACCTTGATGTGCGGAATCAACGAGGTGGACGTGAACTGCCTGCCCCATCTGAAGGCCCTGTACTGCTACGGCTGCAACCTGCACAGGCTGGAGATCCGGGGCCTGAAGGAGCTGGAGCTGGTGCAGTGCGGCGGAAACGAGCTGACGGAGCTGAAGCTGGACGCGCCTGCCCTGACCACGCTCTCGTGTCATGAAAACCACCTGTCGGAGCTGGATCTGACCGGCTGCCCGGCGCTGGAGTTTCTCGTCTGCGACGACAATCAGCTGGAATACCTCGACGCCTCGCCCTGCCCGAAGCTGCGCTACTTGAGCTGTTGCAACAACTATTTTCACAGTATTTCCGATATCATCCTGCCGAATTCCGGCTTCCAGTTTGATCCTGAATTGTCCGCATCTGAATCAGCCGCCAACGTGTATTTTTCGCCCCAGCGCGACGCCGCCCGGTATCCCCGGCTGGACGCCGCTTCCCGCGAGGCGATCCGGAAGGAATACTACGCCGCGTGCAAGGATCCGGATTTCTCCCTGGGCGATGTGCTGGTGGACGAATACTATGGCAATTTCCGCGGCGCGCGCGTCGTGCTGATGGACGTGGAGGGGATGGAAAAGACCGACGACCTGCTCTATATGAACGTCGGCGGCTTCATCTTCCAGTTCCCCTCCGGGTCGGACCGGAATCTCTTCCTGGCCAGAACCGACGGGACGCTCATCCGCGTGTCGGACGCCTACAGCAAGGGCCTGCTCACCGTCGAGGACGTCTATTCGATGTTCCGGCGCTTTTATCAGGACAAAGCGCTGCGCTTTAAGGACGTGGACGAGAAGGCTTGGTATTATGAGCCGGTGCAGTACGCCTGGTACTGCAAGCTGTTCAACGGCGTGAGCCCGACGGAATTCGAGCCCGACGCAGCCATGTCCCGCGCCATGCTGGTGACGGTGCTCTGGCGAAAGGTCGGCGCCCCCCTGGTCGATCAGAGGGCCCCCTTCACCGATCTCTCGGCCCGCTGGTACATTCCCGCCGTGATCTGGGCCGAGGAGGAAGGGATCGTCAACGGCGTGGGCGGCGGCCGGTTTGCTCCGGACGATTTCCTGACCCGGGAGCAGCTCGTCACCATCCTCTACCGCATGTACGGCGACGGCGCACAGGCGCCGGAGATCGACGGGAATATCTACCCGGACGCAGGAAGCGTCAGCGCCTGGGCGAAGGACGCCATGGCCTGGGCGGTGGCGGAGGACATCCTCCGGGGGATCGCCCACGGCAACAAGGCCTATCTGGAGCCGAAGGGCCCCGTGACCCGCGCCCAGGCCGCCACCCTGCTGCTGCGGATCGCCCTGCGGGAGCCGGGGAGCACGGAATGAGCTGTTTTCTGTCGCCTGCCGGAAAACGGTGAGAGAATGAAAATGGGATAATACTGCCGCGGAGCCAATGCTCCGGGCGTTCTGAATGAATCGAAGAAAAGGAGGATCCATATGTACCGAATCCAATCGACCCGCCGGCGGATCCTGGCCATGCTTTTGTGCCTTGCGCTGCTCGTCAGCGTGCTTCCGACCTTTGCCCTTGGGGCAGAAGAAAAAGGCCCCCTGGAAAAGCTGCACGTCAAGCTGGTCGAGGCGCTTCAAAATGCGTCAGCCACCGATCAGATCCCCGTCTGGATCTGGCTGGACGGACCTTCCCGGCTTGCGCTCGAGGACATGATCGCGCAGGAATGCGGCCCGGAGCCCGGCCAGGGCTGCACCGCGGAGGAGGCAAATGCCTACCTTGCCGCGCGGCGAGCGGTCATTGGCCGGGAACACCTCGCCTACAACGAGAAATTCATGGCTGAAGTCCTGCCGGAGGTGTCCGCGTCCGACATCGGTTATTTCAGCAAATACACCGCGACGATCGGTGCATATCTGACCGTCGCGCAGATCCGTGCGGCCGCTTATGACCCACGTGTCAACGAGCTGAGCTTGTATGAAGACCATCCCCTGGTTTCAGGCGGCGAGGAGGAAGAACCTCTGACCCTGGAGGAACAGATCTGCCGGGACTACTACCGTTTTCTGACTCAGAGCGGCAGGATCCGGGAGATCGAGTTCTGGCTCGACCCCGACTCCCCGGAGGGCAAACGGCTCTATCCCTCCGACGTCCGCATTGACGTGGATTACGGCGAATGGAACGGCTGGCGCGTCCTCATGATGGACCCCCGCTCCGACGAAATGGGCATGTGTGAGGCCTACCTGCGCATCGGGAATTTCTGGTTCAGCTGCTGCTATGAAGTGGCGGACCTGATGTTCGTGGCCTGGAAGGACGGGCAGGTCCTGCCCGTGTACGAAGCCTATAAGCAGGGCCTTCTGACCTGCGACGACCTGTACGGGCTGTTCCAGCGCCATTACCGGGATCGGTCCATTCCCTTCCAGGACGTCGATCCCCAGGCGTGGTACGCCGAAGCGGTCAACTACGCCTATCACTGTTCCATTTTCAACGGAATGGCCCTGAACCGGTTCAATCCCAGCGGCACCATGACCCGCGCCATGCTGGTGACGGTGCTTCATCGGCAGAACGGCATGCCCTTCGAGGGAAGCAACCCCTTCACCGACGTGCCCGCACAGTCCTGGTACACCGACGCCGTGGCCTGGGCCGCGGAGAAGAAGATCGTCAACGGCGTGGGCGGCGGCCGGTTCGCCCCGGAAGCCCCTCTCACCCGCGAGCAGCTCGTCACCATCCTCTACCGCATGTACGGCGCGGAGGACGACGCCCCCGCCCTGCGCGGCTACCCGGATGCCGGGGACGTCAGCCAATGGGCCGACGCCGCCGTGCGCTGGGCCGTGGCGGAGGGCATCCTCCGGGGCGTCCCCCACAGCGACGGCAGGACCTGCCTCGACCCGGGCAGCCCCGTGACCCGCGCCCAGGCCGCCACCCTGCTGCTGCGGATCGCCCTGCGGGGGCCGGAGACCGCAAAATGATCTGTTTTCGGACAAAAGCAGCCCGTTTTCTATTGCACACCGAAAAAACAGTGGTATAATAAGGATGGAATCGTATCTGCTGCAGGCGCCCTGCGGCAAGCGGAATACAATATCATGCTTCTTTATAGATCATTTTTCAGGAAAAGGGGGACTTTAACATGAAAAAACGCATTTTATCCCTGCTTCTGATCCTTGCGCTTGTGTCCCAGCTTCTGATTTTCCCGGCTTCTGCCGCCACGCCGCAGAATGTCTATCAATGGCTGGTCAACCACGTCAAGCAGAACGGCGACTACGATGCAGGGGAAAACGTCTATGCAGTTTCGTACTATCTGTCCGACCAGAACACCTATGATACTTACGAAATCATCTACGACAATTCAGACGGCACGCTGATTCTCTTCACGTGTTACAGGGGAGACTATGTCGAGCTGGATATCGACGCCGGGGCGCGGGCGCCCTACACCGGGTATTATCTCAATCCCGAGAAGTTCCTCGCGACCTATACCGTCAATCCGAAGTCCGTCACCAATACCTCGACGCTCCACTATACGTCTCTGGAGGGCGACCAGGACGGCAAGACCATCGCCGACGGCTTTTTCAACGAATCGCTGCGCTGGATCCTGGAGAAAACCTACAACATTCTGACCGTCTTCAAATCCGGCATGACGCTGAAGGACCTGGGCTTCACCAACTGGAGCCGGCACACCCTCCATGAATGGGACGATCCGGTGCTGATCAAGGCCGGCGCCTGCGGGCAGGAGAACGTTTTCCAGATGAAATGCCTGGTCTGCGGCACGACCAAGCAATACACGGAGCGTGTGGATCATCAGTGGGGCGACCCGGTCACAGAGACGGAACCCACCTGCACAGAGCAGGGGCGCGCCTATCGCGTCTGCAAGCGCTGCGGCCAGCATTCCCCGTCGGATATCGTCATTCCCGCCCTGGGCCACAGCTGGAAAATCACGGAGATCCTGACCCCGGGCGGCGACAAGACCCACGGCAGGGCTGTGTTTGAGTGCAGCCGCTGCCATGAGACGTCGACGGAGGCGCTGTGCGGGAAGAAGCTGTTCAAGGATATGCCCGCCGAGACGCACTGGGCCCATTACGGCATCGACTGGGCCCTGGAGCACGGCGTCACAAACGGCATCGACGATACCCACTTCGGCCCGGACATGGGCTGCACCAGAGGCCAGGTCGTGACCTTCCTGTGGCGCGCCGCCGGCTGCCCGGAGCCCGAAAATGCGAAGACGCCCTTTACGGACCTAAAGCCCGGCGCTTACTATGAGAAGGCCGTGGCCTGGGCCGTGGAGCAGGAGATCACCTTTGGCTTGACGCAGACCACGTTCAGCCCGGATACCACCTGCTCCCGCGGTCAGATCGTCACCTTCCTGTGGCGCTTCAAGGGCAGCCGCGAACCCGAGAACACCAAGACCGCCTTCGGCGACGTGAGCGAGAAAGCGTTCTATGCCAAGGCCGTGGCCTGGGCGGTGGAGAACGGCGTGACGAACGGCATGACCGCCTGGACCTTCTGCCCGGGCGACACCTGCACCCGCGGTCAGATCGTGACCTTCCTGCATCGCGCCATGAAGATCGCGGATCCCATCGATCCCGACCCCGGCACGGATCCCGGCACCGACCCCGGCACGGATCCCGGCACCGACCCCGGTACCGATCCCGGCACCGACCCGGGTACTGATCCCGGCACCGATCCCGGCACCGACCCGGGCACGGATCCCGGCACCGACCCCGGCACCGATCCCGGCACCGACCCGGGCACCGATCCGGGTACTGACCCTGGTACAGATCCCGGCAGCGGCACGAAGGATCTGATGGCGGGCTATGTGTCCAGCCTCGATACCGAGCCCGGCCCCATCTCCGACGAGGCCGCCGACGCCATGGCGGACTTCACGCTCGACCTCTTCCGCGCGGCGGGCGATCCCACAGACAACACCGTCCTGTCTCCCCTGTCCGCCCTCTATGCCCTGGCCATGCTCTCCAACGGTGCGAAGGGCGAGACCCGGACCCAGCTGGAGCAGGCCTTCGGCATGAGCGTCGGGGAGCTCAACGAGACCCTGCGCTCCTTCGCCGCCAATCTTCCGGAGAAATATGGCTCCACCGAGGTCAACCTGGCCAACTCCATCTGGATCCGCGACGGCTTCCGGGTGCTGGAGCAGTACCTGCAGGACAACGCCGACTATCTGGACGCTTCCGTCTTCCAGGCCCCCTTCGACGATCAGACCGTGGCGGACATGAACGGCTGGATCAACGAGCAGACCCGGGGCCTGATCCCGCAGCTGATCGACTCCCTCGAGCCCTCGACCGTGCTGACTCTGATCAACGCCCTGTACTTCTGCGGCAAGTGGGCGGATCCCTACATGTCGTCCAAATCCGAATACTTCTACCCCGGCGGCGGAAAAGTCCAGCGCGCCGACATGCTCCACTCCACCGAGAACACCTACCTGCACGACGATCAGGCCGCCGGCTTCGTCAAGCCCTTCGACAGCGGCAAGTTCGCCTTCGCCGTGCTCGTGCCCAACGAGGGCGTCAAGCTGGAGGATTATATTGCCTCCCTGGACGGCGCCGGGCTGCGCAGGCTCCTAAAGGGCGAGCGCGGTTACCGGGTCCACGCGGTCATGCCGAAGTTCAAGACGGAAACCCTCGCCGGCCTCAACAACCCCCTGCAGGCCATGGGCATCCGCGACGCCTTCGACCCGGGCAGGGCCGACCTCACGGGCATTGCCGAAGGGCTGTGCGTCTCCCAGGCCAAACAGAAGGCTGTGATCGAGCTGGATGAGAAGGGCGTCAAGGCCGCGGCCGCCACGTACATCGGCGTGGAGGCCACCGCGGTCCCGCCGGAGCCCTCCGTCACCGTCACCGCCGACCGGCCCTACCTGTACATGATCATCGACAAAACCACGAATCTGCCCCTGTTCATCGGCACCACCGCCCACACCGACGGCGAGGAGGTGGACGACCCCGATCCCATCCCCATCCCGGATCCCAGGCCCGTGGAGCCGGACCCCGTGCCCATGCGCGACCTCATGGAGGGCTACGCCTCCGAGCTCGAGACAGAGCCGGAGCCCATTTCGGAAACCGCCGCCGACGCCATGGCGGACTTTACCCTGAACATGTTCCGGGCCGCGGGCGACCCGAAGGAGAACACCGTCCTGTCGCCCCTGTCCGCCCTCTACGCCCTGGGCATGCTCTCCAACGGCGCGCAGGGCAACACCCGGGCCGAGCTGGAGCAGACCTTCGGCATGCCGGTGGCCGAGCTCAACGAGGCCCTGCGCTCCACCACCGCGAACCTGCCCGAAGGTCACGGCACCACCGACGTGCATCTGGCAAACTCCATCTGGATCAAAGACGGCTTTGAGGTGGAGCCGCAGTTCCTGCAGGACAACGCGAATTATTATGACGCCGGCGCCTTTGAGGTCCCCTTCGACGACCAGACCGTGGCGGACATCAACCGCTGGATCAGCGAGCAGACCGAGGGCCTGATCCCGGAGATGATCGACGAGCTCAGCCCCGACACGATCATGGCGCTGGTCAACGCCCTGTACTTCTGCGGCCAGTGGGACGAGCCCTACGAAACCACCGAGGACGCGCCCTTCCACCTGGCAGACGGCACGACGCAGACCGCGCAGATGATGCGCTCGTCCGAGAAGATATATCTGCACGACAAGCAGGCCCAGGGCTTCCTCAAGCCATTCAAGAGCGACAAATACGCCTTCGCCGTGGTCGTGCCCAATGATGGCGTGGATCTGGCGGATTACGTCGCCGGTCTCGACGGAAAAGCCCTGCGGCAGCTCCTGAAGGGCGAGGGCTACGACGCTGTCTACGCGGCCATGCCGAAATTCCAGGCAGAGACCTATGTGGATCTCAACGAGCCCCTGCAGGCCATGGGCATCCGCGACGCCTTCAATCCCGCCGCGGCGAATCTGGACGGCATCGCCCCGGGCGAAGGCCTGTACGTGTCCAAATCCCTGCAGAAGGCCGTCATCGACGTGGACGAGGGCGGCGTCAGCGCCGCGGCCGCTACGGTGATCGCCGTGGAGAAACACGTATCGGTTCCCCAGAAGACCGTCAAGGTCACCGCAGACCGTCCCTTCCTCTATATGATCATCGACAGGACCACGAACCTTCCCCTGTTTATCGGCACCACCGCCAGCGTGGAGTGATCTTTTCCTTTGAAAACCGGCGCCTTTTCCTGTGAAAAGGCGCCGGTTTTCTATTGTGGCCGCCGGAAAAGGATGGTATAATGAGAAAAAAAACGGGAGGCACCTATGAAAATCACATATGCGCATCACAGCGGCTTTCTCGTTGAGCTGTCCGACTGCTGCCTGATCTTCGACTATTATGAAAAAGGTCTGACGCGATTGCCGGACAAGCCCGTCCTGGTATTTGCCTCCCATGCCCACCGGGACCACTATGATCCCGCCGTTTTCGCCCTCGTGCGGCCGGAGCTGGCCATCCTTTCGAAGGACATTCGCCGCCGCCCGGAGGGCGTGGAGTTCCTGCCCGTCAGCGCGGACCGCGACTACGAGCTGCCCCACGGCATCCGCCTGAAGACCCTGCGCTCCACCGACGCGGGCGTGGCCTTCTATCTGCGCACACCGGAGGGGACCGTCTACCACGCCGGCGATCTGAACGACTGGGTCTGGGCCGGGGAGCCGGAGCAATACAACAGGCAGATGACCGGAAATTATCGCCACGAGATCGACAAGCTCCGCGGCCTGCCGGTGGACTGCGCCTTTGTTCCCCTGGACCCCCGGCAGGAGGCCGACTATGCCCGGGGCCTGCTGTATGTGCTCAAGGTCCTTGCCCCGAAGCATGTTTTCCCCATGCACTACTGGGGCAAGCCGGAAATCATCGACAGATTTTTGCGGGACTACCCGCAGTATGCAGATTATGTAAACTACACGGAACGCTTTAAGGAGGGCGCTTCATATGAACTTTAAGATGGTACATGAAAACTACAACGTCGCCGACCTGGAGCGCTCGCTGGAATTCTACGAGAAGGCCCTGGGGCTGACCGAGCAGCGCCGCAAGACCCGCGACAGCTTCACCATCGTCTTCATAGGCAACGAGCAGTCGGATTTCCAGCTGGAGCTCACCTGGCTCAAGGACCACCCCCAGCCATACAATCTGGGCGAATGCGAATTCCACCTGGCCTTCCGGGCGGAGGATATGGAGGCCGCCCACAAGCTGCACAGCGAGATGGGCGTCATCTGCTATGAGAACCCCTCCATGGGCATTTACTTCATCCAGGACCCGGATGGCTACTGGCTGGAGATCGTCCCTGCAAGATAACCGTCTAAAAACACCAAAAATCATCACGCGGAGGCGATTATTTTCTCATATAATTGCCCCCGCGCGTTGCTTTACTTTTCTTCTTTTTTGCGGTAAAATATTCCCAATCCGCACCGTCGCATGGCAAAAAATGTGGGTTTTTGCGATGCGTCTCCATTTCCCCGGCCTCCGGCCGCGCATCCGCGTCTTGCAGCCGGAGCGGACAAAAATCGCATTTTACATTTTGAACAGGAGAATGATACCATGGAGAAAACCGCATATCAGGCGATGAACGAACGCGAGCTGCGCGACTGTTACGCAGCCGTCCGGGGACAGTACGACATTCTCCGGAGTAAGCATCTTTCCCTGGACATGTCCCGCGGCAAGCCCGGTCAGGAGCAGCTCGACCTGTCCGCCGGCCTTCTGACCGTCCTTTCCGCCCCCGCCGATTGCGTATCCGACGGCATCGAGGTGCGCAACTACGGCACCCTCGGCGGCCTCCCCGCCGCCAAGCGGCTCTTTGCCGAGATCCTCGGCTGCCAGCCGGAGGAGATTTTCGTGGGGGGCAGCTCCTCCCTGAATCTGATGTATGACTTTGTCGCCCGGGCCTTCACCCACGGCCTGCTCCACTCCAAGCAGCCTTGGTGCCGCCTGGAGAAGGTCAAGTGGCTTTGCCCCGTGCCCGGCTATGACCGCCATTTCCGCATCACCCAGCTCTTCGGCTGCGAGATGATCAACATCCCCATGACCCCGGATGGCCCGGATATGGATCTGGTCGAGGCCATGGTCCACGACCCGGACGTGCGCGGCATCTGGTGCGTGCCCAAGTTCTCCAACCCCGACGGCATCGTCTACTCCGAATCCGTCTGCAAGCGCCTGGCCCGGCTGAAGCCCGCCGCCGAGGACTTTGCCATCGTCTGGGACAACGCCTACTGCATCCACGAGTTCGAGGGTCCCTTCCTCCCCTTCCCGGACATTCTCTCCCTGTGCCGCGAGGCCGGGAACCCCGATATGGTCTATGAGTTTGCCTCCACCTCCAAGGTCACCTTCCCCGGCGCGGGCGTGGCGGTGATGGCGGCCTCCGTGGACAACCAGAAATATATGCAGCGGCTGATCGGTGCGCAGATGATTTCCGCGGACAAGGTCAACCAGCTGCGTCATGTGCGCTTCCTCAAGGATAAGGAAACCACCCTGGCGCTCATGCAGCGGCACGCGCAGATCCTGCGTCCCAAGTTCCACCTCGTGCTCGATACGCTCGAGAAGGAGATCGAGCCTCTGGGGCTTGCCAGATGGCAGCGGCCGAAGGGCGGATATTTCGTCTCGGTCAATACCCAGCCGGGGCTTGCCCGCCGTACCCTCGCCCTGTGCAAGGAGGCCGGCGTGACCATGACCCCTGCCGGCGCCGCCTTCCCCCGCGGCATCGACCCCGACGACTCCAACATCCGCATTGCCCCCTCCCTGCCCCCGGTGAGCGAGCTGGAGCAGGCCATGGAGATCTTCTGCGCCAGCATGAAGCTGGCCGCCCTGGAAAAATGCCTGGGCATCAAGCCGGAATAACTTCATAAGCAAACGGCCGCCCCATGTCGGGGCGGCCGTTCTCAGCGTGTCAAAAAAGTATTTTTGCCACGCTGCGTGCGTTTCCCAAACTTTTGGAAAAGTTTGGAAAACGGTTTGATTGGACGCGAAAGGAAACCCTGACGGTTTCCTTTCACACTTTCCTTCCCTCCGATTCTTGAAGCC